>JAJQBV010000202.1:8421-8654 GCA_021203115.1 Clostridiales bacterium
CTGTTATGGTGGACGGACTTCCGCGTCATCTGGCCGTGCCGGACGGACTGCGGGAGAGAGCATAAGCATCAATATATTTATATAAGGAGGAATTTATCATGGGATTAGTTACAACAACTGAGATGTTCCAGAAGGCTTACAACGGCGGCTATGCCATCGGCGCCTTCAATGTAAACAATATGGAGATCGTGCAGGGTATCACAGAGGCAGCCGGAGAGCTGAACAGCCCGGTG
>JAJQBV010000223.1 GCA_021203115.1 Clostridiales bacterium
GTGTCGGCCGGCATGCCGATTCCGAGGTTGATAATATTACCTTTTTTCAACTCCATCGCACAGCGTCGGCAAACCACCTTGCGCTCGTCAAAGGGCAGCGGCTCTATGCTGTCCAGCGGAATCCGGATATGTCCGGAGTAGGACGGCTGCCAATAATCTCCCTCCGCCTGCCAGCAGGATTTCGGATCCTTCGCCTGAACAACATAATCCACCAGATGCCCGGGGATCTTCACCGCTTTCGGATTCAGCGTCTCCTTTTTCGCCAGATACTCCACCTGAACAATCACGATACCGCCGGTGTTTTTCGCGGCAGCGGCAACGGAAAAGCCCTCGTTAATTACGCTCTCATGCTCAAAGGAGATATTGCCGTTCTCGTCCGCGATCGTTCCGCGCAGCAGTGCAACGTCGCACTTAAATCCCGGATAATACAGGTATTCTTCCCCCTCAAAATGAACCAGCTTGACAACCTCCGACTCCGCAGCCTTCGCATTCATCCGGCCGCCTTCCACACGCGGATCGACGAATGTGCCGAGACCGGTCTTCGTGATCAGACCCGGCCGGCCGGCGGCAATTTCCCGCCACAGATTAATGATTACACCCTGCGGCAGGCAGTGAGTATCAATCAACTCCTGTCTTGCCTGATCGCAGAGCGTAAAGGCGCTTCCGATATGCGCGCTGGTCCACTTTGTGATCAGGCCCGGCCCCGCCTCGCCCAGCCGGGTCACGCCACGGGCTCCGTGGTCATTGTCCGGCTCCGGCAGCGGGTTTCTGTCCCAGCCGTCGAATTTGTTTCCGTATCCCCAGTCTCCCATCGCGCTGCCCTGCTTCAGATTCAGTCCGCAGGGATGACCGGTCTCCCGGTAACAGTCGCGAATCGCGCAGGCGATCTCCTCCGCCCAGCCGGACAGCCCCATACCGGCAATGCCGACCGTCGCTCCGTCGGGAATCAGCTCTGCCGCCTCTCTCGCAGTGATAAATTTCGCCATTGAAAATCTCCTCCTTTTCTTTTATCAAAAGTGCACAATTCTGATCGCTCGTTTTTGTCACATAAATCCGGAAAAATCATGTTGACAAATGCAGAATGTCCGTATAAAATTTAATCGAACAAGTTCATAGAACATGTTCATTTTTCCACATTATAATACGGTCGGTCAGTAAAATCAAGTGTTTCTCCGAAGAATCTTTTCCTGTTTTTACACGGCCGTCCGATCATTCATTTTTGTAAAGGAGGCTTATATGATTTTATCCGAAAAGCATCAGATGATGCGCAGGCTGTATCGGCAGTTCGCTGAAACCGAATTTACAACCGAGCTGACAGACCGTCTGGAGGAAACCGGTGAATTCGACTGGGACATCCACAGAAAGATGTCGAAATACGGATTTATGGGCGTGAAAATTCCGGTCGAATACGGCGGACAGGGCGGCGACTCCCTCGCCTATGCGCTGCTTGTGGAAGAGTTTGCACGGGTCAGCCCCGTTCTCTCCATCTACGCCAATACTTCTAATTCCCTGGGCGGCGGTCCTCTTCTCCTGTGCGGGAATGAGGAACAGAAACAGAAATACCTCACACCGACCGCAAAGGGCGAAAAGATCATCGCCTTTGCCCTTACGGAGTCGGGCGCCGGTTCCGATGCCGGCGGCACGCAGACGACCGCCGTGCAGGATGGGGATTATTTTATCCTAAACGGCCGCAAGACATTTATCTCCAGCACGCCGTTCGCAGACTACTGCATCGTCTATGCAAAAACCGATCCCACCCAGAAAGGCAGCCGCGGGATCTCCATGTTCATTGTTGACATGACGCTTCCCGGTGTCAGCTGCGGCAAACCGGAAAACAAAATGGGTATCAAAGGTTACCCCACCAGCGATGTCATTCTGGAGGATGTCCGTGTCCACAAGAGCGACCTGCTCGGTCCTCTGCACAAAGGATTCGCGGTTGCCATGAAGACACTGGACGGAGGACGGCTCGGCATGGCTGCACAGGCAGTCGGCATTGCCCAGGGCTGCCTGGATGAGTCTATCAAATACGCCAAAGAGCGCAAGCAGTTCGGCCGCCCGATCGCGAACTTTCAAGCAATCAGCTTCATGATTGCGGACATGGCGACAGAGCTGGAGGCAGCGCGTGAGCTGGTCTACAGCGCAGCAGAATTAAAGGACGCCGGAAGCCCGGAGACAAGCAAGCGCTGTGCCATGGCGAAATACTATGCCGCGGAGGCGTGCAACCGCATCGCCTACAAGGCCGTTCAGATTCACGGCGGTTACGGATATATCAAAGAATACAAGGTGGAGCGTCTCTACCGCGACGCCCGCATTACCTCCATCTATGAGGGCACCAGTCAGGTACAGCAGCTCGTCATCTCCGGCAGCCTGCTGAAATAAGAGAAAGGAGCCTTGACTATGAAAATTATTGTTTATGTAAAACAGGTCCCAGACACCGCCGGGAAAGTTGCGGTAAAGCCGGACGGCACGATGGACCGTGCTTCCATGCCGACCATCATCAACCCGGATGATATGAACGCCGTTGAGGCTGCCCTGCAGCTGAAGGATGTTTACGGCTGCCGTGTTATCGCAGTCAGCATGGGACCGTTCCCGGCCATGGATATGCTGAAGGAATTAAAAGTGATGGGTGTAGACGAGGGCGTTCTGATCTCCGGACGCGAGTTCGGCGGTTCAGATACATTCGCCACCAGCCAGATCATCGCCGCGGCCATCCGCGAGATCGGCATTGAGGAGGACGACATTATCCTCTGCGGCCGCCAGGCCTTCGACGGCGACACCGCGCAGGTCGGCCCACAGATCGCGGAGAAACTGCATCTCCCGCAGCTCACCTATGTAACAGATATCAGGCTGGAGAACGGCGTTCTCACCTGCAAGCGTATGCTGGAGGACGGGTATATGGTCATTCAGGCAAAAACTCCCTGCCTGCTGACCTGCATCAAGGAGCTGAACACGCCCCGCTATATGACCGTAAAGGGAATTCTGGACTGCGATAAGGAGCCCATCGTTGTTATGGATTACGAGCGCCTGAAGGATAACCCGCTGATCGAATCGGATACGATCGGCCTGAAAGGTTCCCCGACCAATGTATTTCGTTCTTTCTCACCGCCGGTCAAGGATGCCGGGCAGATGCTGGAAGGAGATCCGAAGGATACGATTCCGTCCCTGTTTGCCACACTGGCTGCCAAACACATCATCTAGGAGAAAGGAGAAAAACTATGTCTACCTATAACAATAAAGATATCGACGCCTTTCGCGGCGTATGGGTTTTCTGCGAACAGCGCGGCGGCGCACTGATGCCCACGGACTTCGAGCTGATCTCCGAAGGCCGCAAGCTGGCGGATGAGCTGGATACCGAGCTGTGCGGCGTTCTGCTGGGTGATGCAGTGGAGGGAATTGCAAAGGAGCTCGGCGGATACGGCGCCGACAAAGTCTATGTCTGCGAAGATCCGCTTCTGAAGGATTACACGACAGACGCTTATACAACCATCATTTGCCAGCTGGTACAGGAATACCGGCCGGAAGCGCTTCTGATCGGAGCCACCAACATCGGCCGCGATCTCGGTCCGCGCCTCGCAGCCTCCATACCGGTCTCTGCGCGGACTGCACCAACCTGAATGTCAACACGGAAAAATATATCGAATTCCTCGCTGAGAACTCTACGCTGAACACGGATACCATTCCGATCGTGGAAGGAGACCGGGGACTGAAGATGACGCGCCCCGCCTTCGGCGGACATCTGATGGCCACCATCATCTGCCCCCGCATCCGCCCGCAGCTGGCCACAGTACGGCCGTGCGTCATGAAAAAAGCACCCTTCGATGCGGCAAAGGCGGAGGCCTGCGCCATCGTCAAACCGGACTTTACCCTGACCGAAGGTGACCTGACAACCAAAGTGCTTGAGGTTGTAAAAGAGACGCGCGCCATGGTAGATCTGACCGGAGCAGAGGTCATCGTCACCGTCGGATTCGGCATCAGCAAAGACCACGAGAAAGCCATCTCCATGGCAGAAGAGCTCGCGGACATCCTCGGCGGTGTTCTCGGCGCTTCCCGCGCGGTCGTCGATGCCGGATGGCTGACCGCGGATCATCAGGTCGGCCAGACCGGAAAAACCGTCCGCCCGAAGATCTACATCGCTCTCGGCGTCTCCGGCGCCATCCAGCACAAAGCCGGAATGCAGGACAGCGAGCTGATCATCGCCGTAAATAAAAACGCCTCCGCACCCATCTTTGAGTGCGCAGACTACGGAATTGCCGATGACCTGTTCAAGGTACTACCCCTGATGATTGAGTCAGCAAAGCAATATAAGTAAGCCTTCTTCAATCCTATCTACGCCGCTGTCCCTGCTGAAAAGCAGAGGCAACGGCGATTTTTTCTCTTTTTCCAAAATACAAAGACTGCTGCATTATGGCTCATCAGCCGGAAATGCAGCAGTCTCCATCTACATTATTTTAATTATTATCAGTAGGGCAGATACGTAGGTACTAAATCACTGTACTCTTCCACCAGTGCATCCCAGTTCTCCGGCAGATCAATCTTCACACAGGCCGGTCCGCCATGCTCACCGCCGCCTGCAAGATTAATACATGTCGCGTCGTAATCACTTCCGGCTACAACGATCATCATATGATCTGTGGACCAGAACTTCTTTGCGCTTGCATTATGGTCAAACGGGAGTTGGACATTGCTTGGCAGATGATTATTCTCAATCATCCAGCGGTAATTAATCTCCGTCGCCGGCTGTCTGCAATATTCACAGACGTAATCCAGCACTTCCTCCTGAGACTTAAACCCTTCTCTCGCCAACGCTCTTGCAAAACCCGGCGTCATCATATAGCAGCATCCGCGATCCCATCCCTGATAATGGATATAAAACATCGTCTGGAAGCAGCTCTCTGCGTTAAAACCGTGTCCCTCTGTGCGTTCCTGCGGCCAGAACATGGTAACGGCGGAATCCTCTGCATCAATACCGTAGCGCACATGCAGCGGAGGCCACGGACTCATCTCCATATTATCGCCGATGCATACGCCCTGGCGCGCCTCATGGCCCGGCTCGCACTTATCCTCAACCATCGCCCGGACACCCGAGATATTCATGATGATATAGGAATATGCTCTGGCAATCGCAGCAGATGCCTTTGAGTATGAACTCAAAGCCGCTCCGTCCATACTTACGCCGATCTGTTTGGCCACCTTTCCGCTGACTGTAATCAACGGGAACCAGCTCGCCACGGAACAGGTCTAACCCTCCAGATGTATATTCGGCTCAACAATCGCCTTTACGGCCGCAATCAGAACCGGCAGATAGGTGGGCAGGCATCCGGCCATGACAGCATTGACTGCGATCTTCTCCACTGTCGCCTCTCCCATCATAGGCGGAATCTCAGCCACCACATAATCCCGCGGGAGATCCGTTCCCCGGAGCATCTCCTCAACAGCCTCCTCCGTCGGTGCATTGATCGGCAATCCCGTCGTCCAACCCATCCTGTAGAAATAATCCGAGATATCTCCGGCCTTTCCGTCATATTCGAAGGGTTCCGCCATGGAGTTGTCCTTGACAAAAGGTGTTTTCTCCTCCTCCGTCAACGGGCTGGTCAGTGCCGCAATCACCTCATCCACATGCGGTGCCAGTCCCGGGCGAATCACATGATCGATTACATTCTGATCCAAAACCGGAACAAAGCTCAGATCCTTGATCTTTGTCCTGACAAAGCGAAGGTTCGGAACCAGACGGGAAGTCGCTGACTTCTGCCCCACATCACAGAGATCCTCCTTGACCAGCATCACTGTGGGAACCCCCAGCTTTTCTATGTATGCACAGTTGTAGGCATGGAACATGCAGCAGGATCCCGCATCTCCGTATGCGCCGATGACAGCGTCAACGCCCACCAGCCACTCTTTGATTGTCCTGTCAAACTCCGGATCCTTGTAAATCTCGGAAGTGTCCCTCTTATACTGCAATGCCTTGAATTTCAGCGTCGGATACTTCTCCTTCAGCAGTTCAGATAAAACCTCCAACATCAAAGGGGAATGTCCCTTAAAATGTGCGAGAAGTCCGATTGTCTTATTCTCCATTGTGTCCAGTCTCGGCGACAGAGGCTTTGCGCCCTGCGCGTTGACTGTTGCCCACGGGCTATATAATTTCATTTTCCGACTCCTTTCCGTTCTTACCACATGCGATTTTCGATATCATATTCCGTCTTTCCGATCAGATCCTCATACCCTCTCATCGGCCAGTCAATATCCTCATCACGCCATGTGTCATACGGCAGCGGCGCAACCGGCACCGGCACCTTCCGCTGTGTCTGGTTATACGGCTGATGGAACTTCATCGGCTTGTGGAACGGCGCGTCCTGAACCGCTGCTGCATCCTCGCGCTTATTATAGCTGGTGCGCTCTGAAGTAGCACCCGTATCATCCACCCAGCTCTTGTAGTAATCACAACGCATATCTCTCCACCATTTCAGATGCCTGATCTTCCACTCCCCGTTGATCTTGATAAAATCTCCGCTGTATTTTCCCCAACACCAATAGGCAGCCATCGGAGCCATGCCCGGCTTATAGCACTCCGGCGCAGAGTGATGGTGATCCTCATAATAGGTTTCAAATCCCGGAGACATAAACACCGCCCTCGCGGTCTTTCCGTCCTTCGCCACCTCGATGATCGGCGTCATCACACAGTGCATGAAAAACGCACCTTTCGCAAAACGGGCAGTGCCGAGGATTTTCAGAAAAATCGTCTCAATGCCCTCTCTCCCGACAAACACTCCGGAATCTCCCACATCAAAGCTCACATCCGGAAGATCCAGCGCAAACAAATTCAGTTTTTGCGGGAAAGTGATGGGATAATGCAGATACTTATATGCGTGCATGACATTCTTGATCTGCTCCTTGTCCTCCAATGTCTGCAGCCTGCGCTTATCCTCCTTCAGTGAGTCCACTTCCGCCTGAAGGCTTTTCATCTGTTCCAAAATCTGATCCATTGTTTCCATAACAACCGTTCCTTTCTCTGTTAATACAGTTATTCTTATAAATTAAGTATATCTTAGTGATTTTTGACTGTACACTATCGGTTAATTATGGTGCTATCAGCTATTTTGAACAAAAAAATGGCCTGGGCAGAGCTATACACTCCGTACAGGTCATTCCCGTATCGGAAACAAACGCGATTATTATCATAACAATTTAGATGCCATCGCATTCGACAGATAATTCAGAAACTTCTGTATCATCTTGTCGTCCGGACGCTCCCTCCACACCGCACAGACATAATTGACAAAATCCTCATTGTCCAGGCTGACAAAAGTGACATACTGGCTGTGAAACCAACTTTTGACATTGTCCAGCAGAATTCCGATGCCCATTCCGTTTTCCACTGCGAGAAATACATCCTCTATGTTCTCCTTAAGAGTAATATGTTGTGGATTAAAATTTGCCTGTCGAAACATTTTCAGCGTATTGGCAAGACTACTGGTGGAGGAAAAAGTGATCAGTATCTCCTCATGCAGCTCTTCCAGAGTGAGCGAATCTCTGGTCCTCAGAGGATGGCCTTTCGGCAATACCACACAGAACCTTGCCCTGAACAGCATACGATTACTGAAGCCAGTCAGACGCTCCGCGTCAAAGTCCAGCAGAAAGCCCACGTCAATCTCTCCGGTACTTAACGCCTCCTTAATTTTAACCGCATTCCCATACTGAACATCGTAGTCAATCTCCGGATAGGCCAGATGAAACTCCCGGATATACGGAGGCAGAAAGGCCCGCTCTATTCCGGACATGCCCACACGGATCACAGACATATTGTCGTGCCCCATCTTCCGCATTTCAAAGGCCAGCTGTTCCGTGTTCCGGATAATTTCCTGACTCCGCTTATAAAAAAACTCACCTGCCGCGGTCAGTGAGGCCGAGCGGTTATCGCGCACCAGCAGCGCGACCCCCAGTTCCTTTTCCAGATCCGACATTTTTTTGGACAACGCCGGCTGGCTGATAAACAGTTCCTTCGACGCCTTGCTGATGTTCCTGCACTCTGCCACCATCGCAAACGCCTTCATCGTTGAAAATTCCGTATGCCTCACCCCTTTCACAGCTGTTGACGGACATTCCGGCAGCTGCTGTATCTGCGCTTCTCCTGATTCATTTTTCCGAACGTGTTCATTATAACACCAAATCCGGAAAAATGCAAAAGAGAGAACAATCTCCGTGGAAATTGTTCTCTCTCTGTGAGAATAGGAATTTGCTGCAAAATTATTAGTCCTGTAATATCACATCATAATCGGCAGGAACAGTGAAATCTGCGGCACATACATGATAAGTACCAGCACTGCAAAGATTACGCAGATGTACGGGATCACACCCTTGATAATCTCATTGATCGATACATCCGGTATAGTATTTCGGATGACGAACAGGTTGATTCCGACCGGAGGCGTCAATGCGCCGATAGCACTGGTAAATGTCACCACGATACCGAACCAGACCAGACTGAAACCAAGGGATGTTACTACTTCAGCAAGAATCGCAGTTGTCAGCAATATAACCGGCGGAGAATCCAGGAAGCACCCAAGGAAAAGGTACAGCAGGACGATACACCAGATGATCACATAGGGACCGACATCCAGG
>JAJQBV010000028.1 GCA_021203115.1 Clostridiales bacterium
GTATAATAGGCGTATTTTCAAAAAGAAAACATATATTCTACTGAAGGTGAAAGGAAACATGCAAAACACTTCTTTACATAAACTCGGAATCGATATCGGTTCCACCACGGTAAAAATAGCCATTTTAGATCAGGAGGATATCCTCCTGTTTTCAGACTATGCGCGCCACTTTGCCAACATCCGGGAGACGCTCTCGGATCTGCTGACCAAGGCGTATGAGAAACTGGGCGAAATCACGCTGAGTCCCAGGCTCACCGGATCCGGCGGACTTACACTGGCAAAGCATCTGGAGGTGCCGTTTGTTCAGGAGGTAATCTCCGTGTCCACAGTGCTTCAGAAGTATGCCCCGCAGACAGATGTCGCCATCGAGCTCGGCGGCGAGGACGCCAAGATCATCTACTTTGAGGGCGGGAACGTGGAGCAGCGCATGAACGGCATCTGCGCCGGCGGTACCGGATCCTTCATTGACCAGATGGCCTCCCTGATTCAGACGGATGCCTCCGGTCTGAACGAGTATGCGAAGGATTACAAGGCGATCTACCCGATTGCGGCCCGCTGCGGCGTTTTCGCGAAGTCCGACATCCAGCCGCTGATCAATGAAGGCGCGACGAGGGAGGATCTGTCCGCTTCCATTTTCCAGGCTGTTGTCAATCAGACCATCAGCGGTCTCGCCTGCGGCAAGCCGATCCGCGGACATGTGGCATTTCTCGGCGGTCCGCTGCACTTTTTGTCGGAATTAAAGGCGGCGTTTATCCGGACACTGAAGCTGGACGATGAGCATACCATTGTTCCGGAGAACTCTCACCTCTTTGCGGCCATCGGCTCCGCGATGAACTATAAGCCGGAGAATCAGATCACTCTGACGGATCTCATGCAAAAGCTCACCGGGGAGCTCCACATGGAGTTTGAGGTTGAGCGTATGAATCCGCTTTTCGCCAATCAGGCGGAATATGATGCGTTTACCGCCCGACACAGCCGGGCTTCCGTCAAAAAGGGCGATATTTCCACTTACAAGGGCAACTGCTATCTTGGCATTGATGCCGGTTCCACCACGACTAAGGTGGCGCTGGTCGGCGAGGACGGCAGTCTCCTCTACTCTTTTTACAGCAGCAACAACGGCAGTCCCCTGGCGACTTCGATCGCCTCGTTAAAGGAGCTCTATCAGCTCCTTCCCGACGACGCGCACATCGTCTCCTCCTGTTCCACGGGATACGGAGAGGCGCTGGTCAAGGCCGCCCTGATGCTGGATGACGGCGAGGTGGAAACTATCGCCCACTACACTGCCGCCGCGTTTTTCGACCCGGAGGTAGACTGCATTCTGGATATCGGCGGACAGGATATGAAGTGTATCCGGATCAAGGACAACACGGTGGACAGCGTCCAGCTAAACGAGGCATGCTCCTCCGGCTGCGGTTCTTTCATCGAGACATTCGCAAAGTCCCTGAATTACTCCGTGGAGGATTTCGCAAAAGAGGCGCTCTTTGCGCAGCATCCCATTGATCTGGGCACGCGGTGTACCGTGTTCATGAACTCAAAGGTTAAGCAGGCGCAAAAGGAAGGCGCAACCGTTGCCGACATTTCCGCCGGTCTGGCTTACTCTGTCATAAAGAACGCTTTGTTTAAGGTGATCAAGCTCTCCGACTCGGATCAGCTCGGCAAACACATCGTGGTACAGGGCGGAACATTCTATACCGATGCAGTTTAAAAAAGCTTCGAGACCATCTCCGAGCGGGAAGCCGTCCGTCCGGATATTGCCGGCATCATGGGCGCATTCGGCGCGGCGTTGATCGCCAGAGAGCGCTACGAGGGACAGCCCTCCACCATGCTCTCCATTGAAGAGATCAACAAGCTGGAGTTTTCCACAAAGCTGGCGCGGTGCGGCAGATGCACAAACAACTGCCTGCTCACGATCAACCGTTTTTCCGGCGGCCGTCAGTATATCACCGGCAACCGCTGTGAGCGGGCGCTCGGAAAAGAGAAAAACAAAGAAAATATTCCGAATCTGTTTGAATACAAGCTGGAGCGGTATTTTGACTACGAGCCCCTGCCCGAGGCAGAGGCGGTGCGGGGGACACTGGGCATTCCCCGCGTCTTAAACATTTATGAGGACTACCCTTTCTGGGCCACCCTGTTTAAGGAGCTCAAATTCCATGTGGTTCTGTCTCCCCTCTCCACCCGGAAGATCTACGAGCTGGGAATTGAATCCATCCCCAGCGAGTCGGAGTGCTATCCGGCCAAGCTGGCGCACGGCCACATTACATGGCTGATCAAGGAGGGCGTGCAGACGATCTTCTACCCCTGCATCCCCTATGAGCGCAACGAGTTTAAGGAGGCGGGGAACAATTACAACTGTCCGATCGTGACCTCCTATGCGGAGAATATCAAAAATAACGTGGATGATATCAATTCCGGAAAGGTGCGGCTGATCAATCCCTTCCTCGCGTTCACGGACGAGAAGATTCTGACGGACCGGCTGACCGTGATCCTGAAGGATGAATTCGGCATTTCCGCGTCCGAAAGCAAAGAAGCTATCCACAAGGCATGGGAAGAGCTGGCGTTAGCCCGCGACGATATGCGGAAAAAGGGAGAACAGACTCTGCAGTGGATGGAGGAAAACCACCGCCGCGGCATCGTTCTGGCGGGCCGCCCCTACCACATCGACCCGGAGATTCACCACGGCATTCCGGAGCTGATCACATCCTACGGATTTGCGGTGCTGACGGAGGACTCCGTCTCGCACCTGAAACAGGTGGAACGGCCGCTTATCGTTCTCGATCAGTGGATGTACCACTCGCGCCTCTATGCGGCGGCGCAGTTCGTCAAGACACGCGAGGATCTGGACCTGATCCAGCTGAATTCCTTCGGCTGCGGCCTGGATGCGATCACCACTGATCAGGTCAGCGATATTCTGACCAAGTCGGGCAAGATCTATACCTGCTTAAAGATCGACGAGGTAAACAACCTCGGTGCAGCGCGAATCCGGATCCGCTCACTCATCGCCGCGATCCGCACCCGCGAAAAACAGCATGTCGAGCGGAAGATCGTTCCCGCGAACCACAACCGTGTCATTTTCACGGAGGAGATGCGCAAGACCTATACCATCCTTGCGCCTCAGATGTCGCCCATCCATTTTGACCTTCTGGAACCGGCGTTCCGTGCGTCCGGCTACCATCTGGTTGTCCTCGGAAACGACAACCGGAACGCGGTAAACGCGGGATTGAAATACGTCAACAATGACGCCTGCTATCCGTCGCTGATCTCGGTCGGCATGATTATGGACGCGGTGACGTCCGGCAAATACGACACCGATCATCTGGCCATCATCATGACGCAGACGGGCGGCGGCTGCCGGGCTTCCAACTACGTGGGCTTTATCCGCCGTGCACTGGAGAAGGCGGGCTACCCGCAGATTCCGGTGATTTCCCTGAACTTAAGTTCGCTGGAGAGCAATCCGGGATTCAAGATCAATTTCTCACTCGCGCAGCGCGGCATATACTGCCTTGTCTTCGGCGACATCCTGATGAAGTGCATCTACGCCACCCGCCCCTACGAGGCCGAGCCCGGCGCCACAGACGCCCTCCATCAGAAATGGGTGAAAAAGATTACGGAATATGTATCGAAGGACCGGGCCATCAGCCATCGCAAATACTGTAAGTACTGCCGGGAGATGGTCGCTGACTTCGACGCGATCCCGCGCCGCGATATTGTCAAGCCGAAGGTCGGGATTGTCGGAGAGATTCTGGTCAAATTTATGCCGCTTGCAAACAACTACCTCGCAGAGCTTTTGGAATCCGAGGGTGCGGAGCCGGTCGTGCCGGATCTCATCGATTTCTTCCTTTACTGCTTCTACAACACGAAGTTTAAGGTAGATAACCTCGGCTTCAAGAATAAGAGCTGGCGAAGAGCAAAACTCGGCATCCGGGGTGTGGAGTTCCTGCGCAGGCCCGCCTCCAGGGCACTGGCAAAGAGTAAACACTTCTCTCCTCCGGCCAGCATCTATGAGACAGCGGAGAATGCAAAGGATATCGTCTCTCTCGGGAACCAGACCGGTGAGGGTTGGTTTTTGACCGGTGAGATGGTCGAGCTCATCCATTCCGGTGTCAACAATATCGTCTGCTGTCAGCCGTTTGCATGCCTGCCGAACCACATTGTCGGCAAGGGCGTCATCAAAGAGCTGCGCCACCATTATCCGAAGTCCAACATTGTGGCCATCGACTTCGACCCCGGCGCCAGCGAGGTAAACCAGTTAAACCGGATCAAGCTGATGCTCTCCACCGCACAGAAGAATCTGCGGGAGGGTTGAGCCTGATTCACAGATCATTTCGTTTTATAAAAACCTGTCGTTTGGAACGGCAGGTTTTTTGTGTCCTGGCCCACGTCTCTTTCGCGATTTATATTGACATAATTATCTTGTTATGTTATAACATTATTATATTATAACTTATGAAAGGATGTGCGTTATGAATTGCTATGAACCGGCCAAAACAAACACATTTTATTTTATCGGAGTGACCACGGGAAAGTCCTCGATCATGAAGGTGTTTCCCAAGTGGGCGAAGGCGCTGAATCTGGATGCACAGATGAAGGGATTTGACTTTGCCCCGCACTCTCCCGCCGAAGATTACCGCGAGGTGGTCAGCTTTCTGAAAAACGACCCGAAATCGCTCGGCGCACTTGTAACCACGCACAAGATCGATCTCTACAACGCGGCAAAGGATCTCTTTGATTATCTGGATCCCTATGCCGTAAAGCTCGGCGAGATCTCCTCCATCAGCAAAAAAGACGGAAAACTGTGCGGACACGCCAAGGATCCGATCTCAAGCGGACTCGCCCTTGAAAATTTTGTTCCCGACAATTACTGGAAAGACTACGACGGAGACGTCCTTCTGCTGGGCGCCGGAGGAAGCTCTCTCGCCATGTCCCTGTATCTTACTGCCGCAAAACACGGCGACAACATCCCAAGCCATATCATCATCGCCAACCGCAGCCTGCCGCGTCTGGAGTCTGCGAAAAAGCTTTTGCATGATCTGGAAGCCGTCACAAAAATTGACTACATATTGAACCCGACCCCGGCAGACAATGACCGGACACTGGCGCAGTTAAAGCCCCACTCTCTCATTGTAAATGCCACCGGTCTCGGAAAGGATGCGCCCGGTTCACCGCTGACCGATGCCTGCGAATTCCCGTCTGACAGCCTTGTCTGGGAGATTAATTATCGGGGCGACCTGATTTTTAAAGAGCAGGCCGAGAAACAGGCTGAGACGAAGAACCTTCACATTGAGAACGGCTGGATTTACTTTATCCATGGCTGGACACAGGTGATGACCGAAGTGTTCCACATGGAGATTGGAAAAGACCTCATCGAAAAGCTCAGCGAGATCGCCAAATCCTGATACAGCGGGAGGATTGCAATGTCCTATGTCCAGACAGTCACAGGAAAAATCAAACCGGAGGATATCCTCTTCTGCTATTGTCATGAGCATCTGATGCTGGCGAAGGGGAAATCCTTTGAGATAAACTCCGCCCTTCTCATCGATGACAGGGAGAAGTCTCTCCGGGAACTGATGGATTTTCACGCTTGCGGCGGAAATACGATCGTGGAGGCACAGCCGGTCGGCTGCGGCCGGATGGCACAGGCACTGGCGTTTCTCTCCGAGGCGTCCGGTGTATCGATCATCGCGTCCACCGGTTTTCACAAAATGATTTTCTATCCGGAGAATCACTGGATTTTCTCATGGGATGAGGAGCAATTATATCGCCTTTTCCTCCGCGAGCTGCAGTCAGGCATGTATGCCGACTGTGATGTCTCCGAGCCGAAGAAACGCACGGACATTCATGCAGGCATAATCAAATGTGCACTGGACACCTGCGGCTTCACGCACCAATACAAAAAGCTGTTCCGTGCAGCATCCCGCGCGGCGATTGAATCCGGCGCGCCGATGATGGTTCACATCGAGCAGGGGGCAGACCCCGTTGCACTTGCGGGTTATCTGGCACAGCAGGGTGTGGAGATGAAGAAGGTAATCTTCTGCCACATGGACCGGGCGTGTCCGAACCTGGCCGTTCACCATGAAATCGCAAATCGTGGAATCTTTCTCGAATATGACACCATCGGGCGGTTCAAATATCACGATGACGAGACGGAGGCAGCGATCTTCCTTGATCTGATTCAGGGCGGTTACGAGGATCAGCTTCTCTTCTCTCTGGACACCACACGGCAGCGGCTGAAATCCTACACGCCGCAGGGCGTCGGGCTTTCCTACATCATCGGGACATTCATCCCGCTTCTGCGCGAACACGGAGTCAGCGATGATGTAATCCGAAAAATATCGCGCGACAACTGCCGCCGCGTGCTGGCAATTTCTTAAATCGGGCGCAGCGGGATTTCATCTGCGAAACAGGATCCGCTGAAACCCGAACGATTATAAACAAAAAACGATAAGACAGGAGATGTATCAAATGAATATCTATGAAACGATTGAACAGTTAAAAATCCTTCCTGTAATCAAACTGGACTCCGCTGCAAACAGTGCTCCTCTCGCAGAAGCGCTGATCGCCGGCGGACTTCCGGCAGCGGAGGTAACCTTCCGCACAGATGCTGCGGAGGAATCCATTCAGATCATGTCAAAAAAATATCCGGATATGCTGGTCGGAGCCGGAACGATTACATCTGTAGAGCAGGCAAAACGTGCCCTCTCTGCCGGCGCATCCTTCCTTGTATCCGCCGGGTTTAACCGGAAGGTCGTTGAGTATGCTGTTGATCAGAAGGTTCCGGTTTTCCCCGGTGTCTGCACACCGACAGAGCTGATGCTCATTCTGGAATATCAGCTTCCGGTTGCAAAATTTTTCCCTGCGGAGCAGTTCGGCGGCTTAAAGACAATCAAGGCACTTGCCGCGCCCTTCCCGCAGATCAAATTCATGCCGACCGGCGGCATCAACGCACAGAACATCTGCGACTACCTCGCGTTTGAGAAAATCATCGCCTGCGGCGGCAGCTGGATGGTAAAGGATGCCTTCATCAACAACCACGAATTTGAGAAGATTACCGCTCTGACCCGCGAGGCCGTCACACTTGTCAGAGGGGAGGCATAAGACATGAAGATTCTTGTCACCCCGACCTTCATGCAGCCGGGCAAAAAATCTGCCGCACTGGACAGACTGTCCGCGTATTGCGACAACCTTGTCTTTAACCCCACGGGGAAACCGCTGGCAGGCAAACAGCTGATCGACCTGCTGAAGGACTGCGACGGATACCTCGCCGGGCTTGACACCGTAGATGAAACCGTGTTAAAGAGCTGCCCTAACCTGAAGGCCATCTCCCGCTACGGCGCGGGGTATGACCGTGTGGACACGAAAACCGCCGCAGACCTCGGCATCCCCGTCACAAACACGCCGGGAGCCAACGCCCAGGCAGTTGCAGAGCTGGCGTTCGGCATGCTGCTGTGCCTGGCCCGGGATATTCCCTATCTTCACAATGAGACCGTAAAGGGAAAATGGGTACGCTCCAGCGGCCTCGAGCTCTTCGGAAAAACCATCGGCATCATCGGCCTCGGCGCGATCGGCAAAAAGCTTGCAAACTGCTGTGAGGGATTTCAGATGAAGGTTCTCGCATACGATCCGTTTATTCAGGAGGATTACTGCCGGGAACACCATATCACTCCGGTCACACTCGACGAGCTGCTCGCACAATCTGATTTTATCACGCTGCACCTGCCGCTCCTCGACAGCACCTGGCACCTTATCGATGCCGCTGCGATCGGGAAAATGAAAGACGGCGCGATCCTTGTCAACGCCTCACGGGGCGGAATTATCGATGAGGAAGCCGCCTATCAGGCTCTCATGAGCAAAAAGCTGGGCGGTCTCGGTCTGGATGCCTTTGAAAAAGAACCTCCGGAAGCCTCCCCGCTGTTTACACTCGACAATGTCGTCGCAAAACCGCATGCCGGAGCGCACACTGCAGAAGCGACACAGGCCATGGCCGATATGGCAGTAGATAACCTGATTGATCTGCTCGAAGGGAAAGAATGCCGCTATATCGTTAACAAGTAATTTTTTCTGCATTTCTTTAAAATGTTGATTTCCTCCAAAGAAGGGCAAGGCTGCCGGAAAACGGCAGCCTTTGTCTATTGTTCAATTCATATTCTCAAAAAGCACTTTGTTAACGCAAAAGTTCCTATGAAAAACGCAGGAAATATTCAGAAGTTCCTATGAAAAACGCAATTTTAAGCTATTGGGAATTTCATGAAAACATTTTATACTGAATTCTCTATATGAAGATTAAATCTATGCACGAATTGATTCCGGATCAATCCCGTTCTCTTCCAACAGTTTCCGCATACGGGACAACTCAACAACCAATTGTCCATTTTCCTCCGTCAACTGCTCTTTCTCCTCCGTCAGCTGCTCAATGATTTCCTGATTCTCCTGTCTAGTCAGCTGCAGCCTCCGCTCAAATGTATAATCCAATGTCATCGCCCGTTTTACCTCCCCTCTGTGCATCCGGAGGAATTCTCCAGAATACTCTTATACTCCCTGTTATTCCCCATAAAATATCCCCTCCTGATAAATTATCCTGCAGGGATATCGCGCGTTGCGTCAGGACTCCTTTCCAA
>JAJQBV010000193.1 GCA_021203115.1 Clostridiales bacterium
CAAGGCTTGGAGCGATTCTTTAACTGTACTAACTGTCAAAGACGGGATTATAAACCATTCGGCTTTGAATGCAAGCGGCATGTAAAAATCCGGTTGATTTCTGCGGAAAAACGTGTAAAATGTTCTCTGGTATTTACAGTAATTATGGAAATGGGATGTTTGTCAGATGGTTATGAGAAAACTGGGAATCAAAAAAGAAGACTTGTTATTTTCCGACCGGGATCTCTGGATGCTGCTGATTCCGCTGATGATCGAGCAGATTTTAAATGCCCTGATGGGAACAGTGGATACCATGATGGTGAGCAATGTGGGCAGCGCTGCGATCTCGGCGGTTTCTCTGGTGGATTCGATCAATAATCTGATGCTTCAGGTGTTTCTGGCGCTGGCGGCAGGCGGCACGATCGTCTGCTCCCAGTATCTGGGGAAAAAGGAGGAGGACGAGTGCAACCGGGCGGCGCAGCAGGTCTTTCTGACGATGCTGGTGATCTCCGTTGGGATCACGGTGCTCTGTGTTGTGTTTCGCTATCCGCTGCTCCGGCTGGTATTCGGTCAGGTGGAGGCGGATGTAATGGAGGCATCCCAGACCTACTTCCTTGTGACTGCCCTGTCCTATCCGTTTATCGCACTTTTCAACGCGAATGCGGCTTTTTTCCGGGCGGAAGGGAACTCCCGGCTACCCATGATCGTTTCGGTTATCTGTAATTTTATCAATATCGGCGGCAATGCGATCATGATCTTCGGCTTGGACATGGGCGTTCTGGGAGCGGCGCTCTCAACACTCATCGCGCGTATCGTCATGGCAGCTGTCATGATCAGCCTGCAGCGGAAACCGAAGCAGGTGATTGTGATCCGGAATTATGCAAAAATCCGGCCGGAGATGTCTCTGATTGTTGTGATACTCTCCGTCGGGATTCCGTCCGGCATTGAGAACGGGATGTTTCAGTTCGGTAAGCTGGCGATCCAGTCCACGGTGTCCACGCTGGGGACGACGGCGATCGCAGCGCAGGCGATGACAAATACGCTGGAATATTTAAACAGTGTGGCGGCCATCGGCGTCGGTATCGGGCTGATGACGGTTGTAGGGCAGTGTATCGGTGCAGGGAAAAAGGATCAGGCAGTTTACTATATTATCAAGCTGATTGTGATCGCAGAGGTGACGGTGATTGTGACCTGTCTGCTGACTTTTGCGGTGACAAGGCCGGTTACGCAGATCGCCGGTATGGAGGCTGCCAGCGCCGAAATGTGCTGCTTTATGATGAAGTGGATTGCGATCATCAAACCGTTTGTCTGGGCGATGGCCTTTATCCCGGCCTACGGCATGCGCGCGGCCGGGGATGTGAAATTTTCCATGGTGGTATCCACCGTCAGCATGTGGGTCTGCCGTGTGGCGCTCTGCGTCTATCTCTGCCGTGTGCAGGGTTTCGGTCCGATCGCGGTCTGGATCGGGATGTTTACCGACTGGACCATCCGGGGAATCATCTTCGGTATCCGGTTTCGGAGTCAGAAATGGCTGCACCATCAGGTGATTTGACGGGGCGGAGGCTTATTTTGCGTGGTCGTCCTCTTTTTTCACAACCGGAGGCGGGTAGGGAAAAAGCATCTGATAGGATTGCTCTTCGGCTTCCGCCAGCGGCGCGGAGGGGATCAGGCCGGTCTGATCATTGACGGACGCGGATTTCCCCAGATAGTCATATCCGTCGCCGCAGTCACAGCGCTTGTTTTTTTCAGACATAAAAATACTCCTTTCACAGTTTTGCGTTTAGTATCTGTGAAAGGAGCGTTTTTATTCTATTCTTTTGTGATGACAGCGTGGTCGATGACAAACTGCATCGCCTTGTCGAGCCCGAGCTGATCGCGGATGCAGTCGAGCTCCTCCTCGCCGAGCTGTTCGATGAAGGCAGCGCAGTCCATGTCCTCCTCTTCGGCAAGGAGTCGGAGCTCCTCCGTCATTTCCGCGTCGGAGACTGTAATCCCCTCCGCGGCGAGGATGGCGTGGAGGACGGATTCCGAGCGGATAAGGCGGACGGCCTCGTCCATTTTGCGGCTGCGAAGCTGCTTCTCGGTCCGGCCTGACCGTTTGCACCATGTCTCCAGCGTCATTCCCTTCTCCTCAAGGTCAAAGAGAAAGTCCTCATACAGCTCCGCAAAGACATCCTGCTTTAACCGGCGGTCGACGGGAATCCGGGAATCGGCGATGATCTGATCCAGAAGGCTCCGGCTCATCCGTTCCTCCGCGGAGAGCTGACGCCGTTCCACCAGCTCTTCCCGAATCTCGGCGCGCCACTGGTCCAGTGTCTCATGCTCGGAGAAATCCCGCGCAAAGTCGTCGTCGAGCGGTTGAAAGGACACGGTTTTCTTCCCGTCTTCGCCGTGGATGACGACCGCGTTTCTCCTCTGGTTTCTCAGTAAAACTTTTTCCACCTCTGAATCCTGTACGGTCAGATCCGGCTGCTGTACATGCAGCCCCTTATATTTTCCCAATTTCATAATATGTTGCACCGTAATTCATGTAAATTTGATTCCGTTTTTCTGCTATGGCGTAGTATACCACAGAGCGGGAGGATACCACAATCTTATTTTAATCAAAACTTCGCCCTTTTTTTCCGGCGCCTGATGTATTATTGTAGAAAAGACAGTGACAGAGTAAGCATGATTTGATCGGGAGGGATCATATGGCAGAGGAAAATAAATTTGCGTTACTTGTAGATGTAGATAATATTTCACCGAAGTATGTGTCGGTGATGTTGAATGAAGCAAAATCTTACGGGAGCGTCAGTATCCGCAGAGCTTACGGAGACTGGACGGACCGGCAGAAAAAGACATGGAAGGAATGCCTGCTGGAGAATTCCATCATTCCCATCCAGCAGTACAGCTATACGACCGGAAAAAACGCGTCGGATTCGTCTATGATCATTGACGCGATGGATATTCTGTACACAGACAATGTGGACGGCTTTATCATTGTGTCCTCGGACAGCGATTTTACCCGGCTGGCCATGCGGCTGCGGGAGGCGGGAAAGATCGTCATCGGCATGGGAGAGTCCAAGACACCGAAAGCGTTTGTCCGCTCCTGTGAGGAGTTTAAGGTGCTGGATGTTCTTTTCCGGAACACAGTGGAGGAGGAGCAGAGCGCAGCGGCGGAGGCTGCGGCGGCAGAGGAGGAGGATACCTCCGTGGAGTCCTCCCCGATCACAAAGCTTTCCAAGATCAAGAGGACCATTTTCGATATCATTGATAAGAATTCGGATGAGGATGACACGATGCTTTTGTCGGAGCTGGGGCGGCTGCTGACCCGCAAATATCCGGATTTTGACGAGCGAAATTACGGCAAATACCGGAAGTTCAGCGAGTTTATCCGTATGATTGACGGTCTGGAGGTTCTGATGGTGGAGTCCGATGGTAAGCAGCGCACGCCCATCGCTTATGTCCGGCGGCAGGTGAAGGAGCCGGCCGCGCAGGCGGAGAGCGGTGCGCAGGGCAGCAGTGCCTCCAAAAGGAAGAGGACGAGAAAACGCTGAAATTTCAAAGAGGGCATGTGCAGAAATGATTTCACTCAGGGCACATCGAAGTGCCCTTTCGTGAAATATTTCTACACATGCCCTCCGCCGAGTATTACAGTGTTTACGTTTTCTCCGGTCAGTTGGCGCTGAGCAGGGCGGCCATGATGGGGATGGTAACGAGCGAGCAAAGCGTGGAGACGACGACACCGATGGAGGCGGCTTTGTTCTGCCGCGGGTAGGGTGCGCTCCCCATGGCGACCAGAGAGGCCACCGGCATACCGGCGCTGATCGTGCAGATGCTGATAAGTGTCGGATCGCTGGTCCACAGGTGCATGAGCGCCCAGACAATGAGGGGCATGAGTCCCAGACGGATCGGCAGCATGGGCCAGATGCCTTTCTCCGCTTTGATCTCCTTTAGGGAGGCGGCTGCCATGGAGGATCCGATGATGATCATGGACAGCGGTGTGGTGATATCTCCGACAAACCCGACGCAGGTGTAGAAAATGTCCGGCATGGGGATGTTTGCAAAGTAAATCACGAGGGCAGCCACGGAGGCGATGATGCCGTTGCTGATAAAGTCGCGCAGCCGCGGCTTTTCTTTTTCCAGATTGTTGGCTTCGATGGCAGCGTCCTTGTGGAAGTAGTGCATGGCCAGCGTGAAAAACAAAATGTTAAACGGCATATTAAAGATTGTGATGTAGAAGATCGCGCTGTCACCGAAGAGCGCCTGCACCACCGGATATCCCATGAACGAGTTGTTCGAGAAGATAAACATGCACATATAGGTGCCGCGCAGATGTGCGGGAACACGCATGATCTTCGTAAAAATCCGCGCAAGAATGGGGAAAATGATATACATCATCACGCCGGCCAGAAGCAACTTAAGTATGATCTGCGGGTCGTCGTGCGACACGGTGGAAATACTGCTCAGGATAATGCACGGGCAGGTGATCTGTACGATCAGGGCAGAGATTTTTGCGTTGACCTCTGTGTTTAATATGCCTTTGCGGAACAGATAAAAACCGATCAGCATGGCGAAAAGCAGTTTGCACATGGTGGTTGCGATGATCATATATTTTCTCTTCTTTTCCTTTGTCATCAGACGGCATGAAATATTGTAAGACCTTCGGCTCGAAATTGCAATACCGTATCCTGACAGAAAGCGTTGATTTTTCCTGAAATATTCAGTATACTCACGGGTGAAGCAAATTCTCCGACGCGGAAAAATCGCGTCGGGAGACAGAGAATCAGCTGTAAAGAGGAAGATTATGCACGCAGAGACATTTTCGGCAGAGGAGACCTTCGCACTGGGCGCGGAGATCGGAAAGAATGCGAAACCGGGCGATGTGTATACGCTCACGGGTGATCTGGGCGTCGGAAAGACGGTTTTCACTCAGGGGGTGGCCAACGGTCTGGGCATCACCGAACCGGTGAACAGCCCGACATTTACCATTGTCCAGATCTATGAGGAGGGAAGGCTGCCTTTTTACCATTTTGATGTATACCGTATCGGCGATATAGAGGAGATGGAGGAGATCGGTTATGAGGATTACGTCTATGGGGACGGTGTGACCATGATCGAGTGGGCGGATCTCATCCGCGATATCCTTCCGGAGCACCGGTGGGAGATCCTGATAGAGAAGGATCTGGAAAAAGGCTTTGATTACCGCATGATTACGATGGAGGAGGTGTGCGGCTCATGAAAATTCTGGCTCTGGAGAGCTCCGGCCTGGTTGCCGGCGTCGCTGTCGCGGAGGATGAGAACCTTCTGGGAGAATATACGATCAATTATAAAAAAACACATTCGCATAATTTTCTGCCGATGTTGGATGAGGTGGCAAAAATGCTTGAGTTGGACCTTGAGACCCTCGACGCGATCGCAGTGTCCGGCGGGCCGGGGTCTTTTACCGGACTTCGCATCGGCTCCGCCACGGCAAAGGGGCTCGGGCTGGCACTGGGGAAGCCGCTGGTTCATGTGCCGACGGTGGATGCGCTGGCCTGCAATCTCTGGGGATGCGGGGATCTGGTCTGTCCGCTGATGGATGCGCGGCGGAATCAGACATATACCGGGATCTATCGGTTTTCGGACGGGCGGCTGTGTACCGTGAGGGAACAGTGCGCCGTTGGGATTGACGAAATCGTCGCGCGGCTCAATCAGATCGGACAGCCGGTCGTCTTTCTGGGAGACGGCGTGCCGGTCTTTACTTCCTATATAGAAGAAAATTGTGCGGTGCCGCACCGATATGCTCCGGCGCATATGAACAAACAGCGCGCCGGGTCGGTGACCTATCTGGGGCTGCAGTATATGAGGGAAGGACGGTCGGAACCCGCGGCGGACCACCGGCCGGAATATTTAAGACCGTCACAGGCCGAGAGGGTTTTGAAGGAACGAGCCGGGCAGAGTCAGCCCTAGAGGATATTATTATGCAGGGAATCTCAATCAGACATATGAGATATGAAGACATTCCTGCGGCGGCGGCTCTGGAGCGGACTGTATTTTCTGAACCGTGGACGGAGGACGGCTTCGCGGCTGCCCTGAAACAGGAAAAAAACCTCTTTTTTGTGGCTGTCCCGGAGGAAAAAACGAATCAAAAAAATCACGATTGCAAAGGCGTGCAGGATATCCCTTCAAAAAGAGGCGCTGACCGGACAGAGAGAGGGCCGGCCGGCACGATAGCCGGATACTGCGGCATGTACACCGCGGCAGACGAGGGAGAGATCACCAACGTGGCGGTGGCAGAGACTTTCCGGCAGCAGGGCGTGGGAGCTGCTCTGGTCGCAGCGGTAAAGGATGAGGCGCGCGAAACGGGCGTTCGCCGGATTTTTCTTGAAGTGCGCGCGTCCAACACAATCGCGCAGACATTATATCTGCACGCTGGTTTTCAGTTCTGCGGAACCCGCAGAAATTTTTATCGGAACCCAACGGAGGACGCCCGGCTTATGTGCTGTGACTTGTGTGAAACGGAGGATGGGAATGTTTCGGAACGCACCGGAGACGGTGGAAAGGACGGAGATTTTTGAATGTTAGATGTATGTTTGCTGGGGACGGGCGGTATGATGCCCCTGCCGTATCGGAAGCTGACCGCGCTGATGACCCGGTTTAACGGAAGCAACCTTCTGATCGACTGCGGAGAGGGGACGCAGGTGGCGATCCGGGAAAAGGGCTGGAGCTTTCATGATATCGATGTGATCTGCTTTACCCATTTTCATGCGGATCATATCAGCGGATTGCCGGGCACCTTGCTGACAATGGGAAATGCGGAGCGGACGCGCCCTCTTCTCATGATCGGGCCGAAGGGGCTGGAGCGGGTGGTGAATGCGCTTCGCGTGATCGCGCCGGAGCTTCCTTTTCCGATTGAATTTCATGAGCTCTCCCACAGGGAGGAGACCATCCGGGTCAACGGATATCAGATCCATGCGTTTCGTGTCCAGCACAATGTGACCTGCTACGGTTATTCGCTGGAGATTGAGCGGCAGGGAAGGTTTGACGTGGACCGTGCCAGAGAGGCGGAGATTCCGCAGAAATACTGGAGCCGTCTGCAGAAGGGCGAGGTGATCGAAGATGGAGACCGGACATTGACAGCCGATATGGTGCTGGGGCCGCCCCGCCGGGGAATCAAGGTGACGTACTGCACGGATACCCGGCCGACACAACGGATTGAGGACTGCGCACGGGGGTCAGATCTGTTTATCTGTGAGGGAATGTACGCGGAGAAGGATAAGGAAGCGAAGGCACGGCAGTACAAACATATGACATTTGCCGAGGCGGCGAGGCTGGCGGCGGCAGCCGGTGTGTAGGAGCTGTGGCTGACCCATTTCAGCCCGTCCCTCTCGCACGGGGAAAATTATATGCGGGATGTGAAAAAGATTTTCCCGCGCGCGTCGCTCGGAACGGATGGCCGTTCGGTGGAACTGGATTTTATTGATGAGTGAGATATGTATTATGGAAGAAAAAGAAATTCTGATCCTTGCGATCGAGAGCTCCTGCGACGAGACAGCCGCGGCAGTGGTGAAAAATGGCAGAGAGGTTTTGTCCAACGTGATTTCTTCCCAGATCGCGCTTCACACACTGTACGGGGGCGTGGTTCCGGAGATTGCGTCGAGGAAACATATTGAAAAAATCAATCAGGTCATCGAGGAGGCGCTGCGTCAGGCGGGTGTGACGCTGGACGACATCACCGCGGTGGCCGTCACCTACGGGCCGGGGCTGGTGGGCGCCCTGCTGGTGGGCGTTGCGGAGGCGAAGGCGATCAGCTATGCGAGAAAGCTTCCGTTGATCGGCGTGCATCATATAGAGGGGCATATCAGCGCCAACTACATTGAGAATCGGGATCTGGAACCGCCGTTTCTTTGTCTGGTTGTGTCAGGCGGCCATACCCATCTGGTGAATGTGGCGGATTACGGCCGCTATGAGATCCTCGGCCGGACCCGCGACGACGCGGCGGGAGAGGCTTTTGACAAGATGGCGCGCGCGATCGGCCTTGGTTACCCCGGCGGCCCGAAGATTGAGAAGGCGGCCCGCGAGGGGAACGCCGAGGCGATCTTTTTCCCGCGGGCGAAAATCAGCGGCAGCCCGTATGATTTCAGCTTCAGCGGCGTGAAGTCGGCGGTTCTGAATTATATCAACGGATGTAAGATGAAAAATCTCCCCATCGTCCCGGCGGATATCGCGGCATCCTTTCAGAAGGCAGTGGTGGATGTGCTGATTGATCATGCCATGAGGGCGGCGGAGGAGACCGGTGCGAAGAAGCTGGCCATCGCCGGCGGCGTCGCCTCCAACGGAGCGCTGCGGGAGGGGATGCGAAAAGCCTGTGAGGAGAAAAAGATCGCGTTTTATCATCCGAGCCCGATTTTCTGCACAGACAATGCGGCCATGATCGGGGCGGCCGGGTATTATGAGTATCTGGCGGGAACGCGGCACGGATGGGATCTGAATGCCGTTCCGAATCTGAAGCTGGGAGACCGGTAGGGTTTGCCGTTTTGAGTGTCATGATTGGTTAGAATGAGAGAGGAAGCGCGCA
>JAJQBV010000078.1 GCA_021203115.1 Clostridiales bacterium
GCTCTGAAGCGTCACGATCGAGACATCCTCCGTGGCTCCTCCGAGAAGCAGCCCGGACATATCCGCTGCGGACACTGTCCCGCCCCCGGTCACCGCGTTGGTAAACAGGCTCTCCGAGTAAGAGAGAAAACGTCCGCGCTGTACATAAGCGCCCAGCTGGTTCTGGAGATAATCACCGTAAAAGTACGACTGCACCTCCTCGGCGGAGGCAAACTCGCGGCCGTACACGGCTGCCTTGAAAATCTCGCCGAAGGTACTGTTAAAGTTGGCGGAAAGCTGCGCCGTGACGATCGCGCTCATCGCATCCGCCGTCGCGGTCATCCCGTCCTCCCCCGTCACCGGCAGAGTCAGGGCATACGCCCCATCCTCGATCCCCGACAGATTGCTGTCCGGATGAAGGTCCGCGTTCGGCTCGTAGATTGTAAATGCCGTGTCGTCGGAGCTCTCCTCGTAAACGCCCGCCAGGCTGCTGTAATCCGAGGAATAGTCCGCACTCTGCATATACAGGTACATGCTGTTGTCATCCTCAACCGCCGTCTCATCGACGAGGAATCCCAGACGCACTGTGGCGGAGGACTGATCATCCCCACTCTCCAGCGTCCACCCTTCCTCCGTCTCCGCGACATCACGGAGGGCAAGCACGTAGCTGCCGTCTGTCTCCCCGCCGGAGGAGACGCGGATGGTATAGCCATCCGTCGGTGATACAATCCAGAAGTCCAGATAGATATAATGTCCCTCCGCGATCGTCTCGCCCTGATCCGCGCTCACATTCGCGTGCGCGAGATTTGTCTCTGCTGTATAGGAATCGATCTCACCCGTATCCTCCGAGTATACCGGGAGATACCATGTCACGCCGTCCGCCGTTGAAACCGGCGTCAGACCTACGAGATCGGTAAGCTCCTCATAATATTCTGTCTGTGAAAAGTTCAGCTCACCGGAAAACGATCCGGGATAGTGGTAAGTCACGCCATTCACCGTCTCCGTCACATCCGGTGCGACCAGAATCGTATTGCCGCCGCCGATCGTGACCTGCAGCCCCTCGACGGCCGGTGAGGACGACATGCTCATCCATGCGTAGCTGCTCACCACCATCAGGGACAGGGCGAGGACAAGGCACGCGAATGTCGCCACCAATTTTGTATATCTGGAATTGCGTCTCCTCATCGATGATCTTTTCATGCTCACACTTCTCTATTTCACGCCGCCCGCGGCAAGCGCTTTCCGGCGCTTTTCTCTGGCCTGCTCCCTCTCGGCCGCACGCCGGGCGAGCTCCTCCTGCTGCTTTGTGCGCAAACGCTGCTGGTAGGGAATCTGCTCCTTAAACCGCAGCAGCTCCGCGCGAATCTCGCGTGTCTGCGTCCGGTCCGCACGGCGGCGCTCCTCCGCCTCGCGGAACTCCCGCGCCAGCTTCTCCTCAAGCGCTTCCTTCTCCCTGGCCTCCTGAATCAGACGCTCCTGCTCGCGGCGGGTCTCCTCCTCCAGAAGGGCCATCTCCTTCTCAAACTCCTCTTTCCTGCGCTCCTGCTCCTTCTCCTGCCTGCGACTCTCACGCGCAAGCTTCTTTTCCTCCGCCCTGCGGCGCTCCTCCTCCTCGGTCATGAGCGCGGCGTCCGCAAAATCGAGCAGCTCCACCCGCTTCTCCTGCATGGCGCGGGCACGCTCATCCATCCGTCCGGCAAGGCTTCTGTTAAAGTATGTAATCTCCTCGCGGTACAGTTTCTCCCGGCGGCGCTCCTCGGAAAGCCGTTCCCGCTCCGCCTGCCGCTCGCGCTCCTCGCGCTCTTCCTGCTCCAGACGCAACCGCTCTTCCTCCGCCTCGCGGATCCTGCGCTGCCGTTCCTCCTCGGCCTCCTCGGCGAGTCTGCGTTCCACTTCCTCCTGACGGCGGCGTTCCTCGGCCTCCTCCACCAGACGAAGCCGTTCCGCTTCCTCCTCCTGCATCAGCTGTTCTTTCGTCAGCTCCTCGATGAAGACCTTGCGAATCTCCACATCGGGGAGGTCATAATCCTCCGTCAGCTCCTCGATGATCTCATGGATAAACTTCGGCTTCAGGACACGGCGTTTTTCTTTCTTCGCCACCGGTACGCGGCGATCCTTCTCATTCTCCAGAGAACCCTTCAGGATGAGATAGTTAAACAATATATTGTGAAAAATATCGCGCTGGAACTCCTCACTCACCTGCGGATTCTGCTCCACCACCTTGATGCTGTAGCCGATCTCATCATAGGACTGGAGGAACTCGTACAGCTTTGCCATCTGGCGGTAATCCGGATTTCCCTTCATGATATTCGTCCGGATCAGATGCCCGTGTATCCGTCTGTAATCAGACATCTGCTGTGCGTACTGCGTATTCATATAGCCGCCCAGCAGCCGGTACAAGCGCGAGATGCGGGAAAAAATATCCTGATGCTTCTCATCCGTGTCGAGCGCACTCTCCACATCATTGATGCGGAAAAAATAATCCATCTCCACCTGCTCCGCCGAGGTCGTCATGGCGGAATTTACCCGCAGCTTCGCACCCTGCTCATCGTGCATCGCGTCAAAAAGGGCGTCATGGCGGATTTTCACAAAATGGTAGGCATGCTCCATAACCGTATAAATCACCCGGTTCTCATACATTTCCTGCGATTCCTCCCGCAGGCTCTGCCGCACGCGGGAGGGCCGGACATCGCCGGTCTGCTCATCATACGCCTCCACCAGATTCGCGTGCTGTGCTACATGGCGGACCACATCCGGACCGAACTTTTTCGCACTTGCGACATTGACGATCAGTTCCTCCTCCTTAATCACGTTTCTGGGATTGGAGATAATGCGCTCCATCGGTGCAAGACTGTCCTCAATCATGTCAACCCAGGTGGGATCAACCGTCTTCTCCATGCGCCGGTTGGAAAACTGGATCACATTCTTCGCCCGCGACAGAGAGTCCATGAAATACTGATAGAACTCGTCGTCGCCCAGTGTCCGCAGAATGCTTTTTGTAAATTTCTCATAGATCGGATCGATCAGGTTCTCTGCCATCAGTTTATCCTTCTCAGATATTCCATATAGTCCTTACAATACTTCATCTCGCCCTTTCCGAAGATCCGGTCCAGATAGGTCTCAAACTTGACAAGGTCGTCCTTCATAAAGCCCAAATTCAACGACTCGAACTTGCGGAGTACCTTTTTCGCCACAATAAAGTCCACCGCCGCCGTCTCGGTTCCGCCGCAGGCGACGTAGCAGGGGACGAACTCACGGATCTGCTTGATCACGCGGTTTCCGAACGCCAGCTTAAACTCCCGGATCAGGTATGCGTTTAAGTCGTCCATCTTCTGCTCCATCTCCTCCGTCACCGGATACGATGCCTTCGCCTCGTCGAAGAGGGCGTTTAAGTGATCGGTGGAAACGCGGATCGTCGGTGTCTGTCCGGCCTCAAACGGATCTGCACGGCTGTCCAGATCGATTGGGATCGCACGGTCATAGACCTTGTCCGCCACCGCAAAGGTGGAATCATCGTTGTTGATCGTTCCGACAAACCAGATATTGTTCGGAATCGGGATCACGCCGTCATTGATCAGGCAGGGATCGTTGTCCCATGTCGCCGTGACGATGTCGATCTTCCACTCCTCCTGTCGCGGCATTTCCAATATGGAGAGCATCTCCGCGAAGTAGTACTCCACACGGGCGATGTTCATCTCGTCCATAATCACCATATGCGGGTCGCGATAATAATTCGCCTCATACACGGCGCGCAGGAAGTCGGTCTCATTATATTTTTTGGTAAACTCGTTGAAGTATCCGTAGAGCTCCGTCCGCTCACGCCATGCAGGCTGTACCGAGACAACCGTCGCGTCACTGTTCACAAAACGGCCGAACGCATAAGGGAGACTCGTTTTACCGGTACCGGAAATATCCTGAAGGATGATGATTCGCGCTGTTCCCAGAGAAGCCACAAAGTTTCGGATCAGATCAAGTTCATAATACAGATAAAGTTCGGAAGCGGCGAACATGCGAAGCTGCTCGCAGAATCCGGCGAGCGTCACCGTGTCGTCGTAGATCGGCGGCGTGTAGGAGGTCTTGTAGAAATTGTCCACCGTGGTCAGCCGGAAGAAACGGCTGTCCTCCGGATTCACGCAGGGAGACTCGATGGTATTGCGGTTTCCCTCCGGGGGAAGGCCCTCCCCGTCCTCATCGACCGCCGCACCACTCTCTCTGGCCAGCTGTTCCCTGATCTTATCCGGGCTTCCGCCCAGCTCCTCCAGACGCATGTTCAGCAGCCGGTCCTTCTCGTAGTTCGCACGGAGGACATCGCGCTGGAGCTCCTGCACCCGCTTCGCCATCATATTGTATTCCTTCGCCTGCACCCGGAACTTCAGACGGGGCTTGATGAATCTCACAAAAATAATAATAATCAGAATCAGGATCACGACCAGCGAAATATTCGCGATCAGCAGCATAATCCAATCCAGCGTATTGAAGGAGTCATCATACGCCTCGATGATCTCCATGCGCATCGGGAAATTCAAAAGGTAATTCAGGAAATTGAAAAAGGCTACAAAAATGTCGGCGAAGGCGCGCAGCACACGGCCGAAATCCTGAAAAAAATATGTTAAAAAACCGTCCATGGGCTGTGGCGCCTCCTTTCAGAATGAAAATATTTATGATTCTTCGGTCTCCGCCGCCGGTTCAGGCTTTTCCGCTTCCGCCACAGCCTCGGACTCGGTTTCCGGCTCAGCCTCCGCCACAGCCTCAGGCTCTGCAGCCGCGACAGCCTCTGTCTCCGGTTTTGTCTCCGGCTCAGCCTCGGCTTTCCCGTCTGCCGCGATGACCTTGGCCTGCTCCGCCAGCATCTCGCGGAGGATCTTCTCGCGCACCTCCGCCTCGATGGCTGCGCGCTGTTTCTGCTGCTCCTCCTCGATCGTGCGCTTGCGCTGTTCGAGGACTTCCTCTGTGTTGCCGCGCTCCTGCTCATATTTCAGCCGGTTCTTCACATTCTGGTACTCGAAGAGCACGCGGAAGAACTGGATCAGCTGATACACGAAAAATGCCGCCACCGGGATCACAATGACAATCAGAAATCCCGTGCTCGTCTGCAGATAATCGAAGACCTTGCCAACGCCGCCGATTCTGGAGACATATTGTCCCACGACCTCCGATTCGTGAACCGTCAGGGAGTCCACATCCGAGTTGTTATCACCCTTTGTCTCGAAGATCAGATATCCGCCGCCGTCGTAAATCTGATTGATTCTATGGGTATTCAGCACCCGCTCGCCGTCAATCACGGTCCAGTAGGTGATAATGTCCCCGACTTCAAGCGAGGATGTGTCCTTAATCGTATGTCCGACGATCAGATCACCGGATTTGAGCGTCGGGTACATGGAATCCGTCTGGATGGAGAAGAATTCCACACCAAAGAGATTCGGGACTCCGTTTCCGGATGATGACACAAAGGATACATACGTGCAGAACACCGCCAGAGCGATCGCCACAACCATGATGACATTCAGAATCATGCTGATGGCACGCCTCGCCGGACTCTTCTTTTTCACCGGCTCCTCATCGTCCTCCGCCTCCAGTTCGTCCACAACCGCCGCGATCGCCGCGCTGTCCGGCATCCCGGCACTCTCCGGCGCATATCTCTGTTGTTTCTTATTGCGCTGTTTCATAAGCTTTACTCCCTTTTTTATATTTTTTATCTATCGCAAAACCATATGTTTACGCTTTGACCTGTGCATTCCCTGCACAGTCCGCTGCGATATTTTCTTTATTAAAATTTCTTATTCAACCCACTTTTGGTTCCGGCCGCCGTCTACTCGATCGGCACAAGGCCGGTGCGTCCCTCATAGTCGGTGCTGAACTGGAGGTTCGCAAACAGACGGGCCGCCTGCCCGATTTCGTTCGTGCAGTCCACATCCTGTCCCTCCAGCCAGATGTAGATATCGATCCGCATGATCTCGTCCACATCCAGATCAAAGAGCCAGGTCTCTCCCGTAAATTCGCCCATGTCGTAGACGACCGCTGTCCGCTGTACGGGGTTTGCCTCGCTCCAGCTTGAAACGGTCTGTGTAAACAGCCGGTTTTCCTCCACCAGTGTCGATGTCCCGTCGATCGACGCAGTATCCACATAGCCGGTAGTGCCGTCCGCATGCCCGTCGCAGTTGGGCTCATAGATATAAAATGTACTTTCTTCACCCGTCTCGGCACCGGTCTCGTCCACCGAAGTGATACGAAGACCGATCCGGACGGCGTACTGAGCGCCGCTTCCGGCGTCGTCATGCAGAAGCTTCTCGCTGTTCCAGTCGGCTGTTCCGACCAGATACGTGCCCGCACCGCTTCCGCCTTCATTCGCCACAGCCGCGGGCGAGAGCGAGACACTGGCTGCGGTATCCGTTCGGGCATAAATCGTGCCCACTGTGTAATATCCGTCTGCGTCGTCGACATTCGCGTTCACGGCGTCAGACAATTCCATATAACCCGCGATCCGGCCGTCAATGCCGTACCGCACGGCGTAGAAGCACCCGTCGTCATCCGACCAGGTGCAGGGCTTTAAGGGGGATGTCTCCGTGACCAGGTCAAGGAAATCCACCTGCTGCCCCCACTCCTCGCTGTCCGCGGAAGTGGCAATCTCCAGCCCGCTGGGGCTGTTGATGTAAATGTCAAGGTCACTGACCCTGGGTCTTGTGCTCAGGGAAAACCACGTGTAAGAAGCCGCCACCAACAGAATTGCAAGAACAATTACCAGCATGACCTTATAAAAAACTTTGCCGGATCTCTGCTTTGTCCCCCGATCCCCGCTCTCCTGCTGCAACATGTAACCTCCTTACCAATACGCGCGGGCAGACGTGAAAGGCGTCTGCCGCGCGTTTGAAACAGTCATCCTGAAGCATTGTCTGTCATCCGATGCATCAATCACCGCTGCCGGAATCCTGAATCGCAGTCGTGCTCATCGGTGTAAGGACAGCATCAGAGGCAAACTGCAGGTTCAAGGTACCGGTGAGAGACGTTCCGCTGGCGGCCACATCGCCGTTGTCGACATAATCGCCGTCAAGGAATACCAGAACACTCACCTGCTGTGTCACATTCTGGCTCAGCGAAGTGATTGACTGCGTGGATTTTGCACTGCCAAACGTTATTGTTCCGTCAGTAGCCACCGTTGCCTCATACAAAACGAGTTTGCCGGTTGAAGAATCCACTTTTGCGATGCCAAGTATGGTTCCAGAGCCATCCATAAAGACCACACGGATTGCGTCCACCAAACCTGCCTGGGCTGTTTCCCCAACGGTTGTAGATGTAACCGTAAAGGTGCTTCCGCTTCCCTCCGTAGAACTGTCGCCGCCGCTTATTCTGTTTGTCGCTTCAGAGAGCAGCAGGTTCGAAGATCCTGACGCATTTGTCCGCACTGCCAGATCGATCTGGTATGCATACAGATCTGACAGAACCGTTGCAGCCGCGCCGCTTGCATCATTTGAAGACAGTGCCGACAGAATTGAGTAGACTGTGGCATAGTCGGTAGTTCCGTTGGATGTTGATGCCGTCATGGTCAATGACGTACTTCCCAGACCATTGAGCATTGCTCCCAGACTTGAAGAAGTATTTACGTTTGTCAGATCCACAGTTACACTGGAACTATACGTTCCCGCAAAATCGGCAATATCGGCAAAAAGTCCTGAACCCGTAGATATCACGATGCTCGTATTTCCGCCAGTATAGCTTGACAGCAACTGACTATGATCCGTGTCAGCCTCTATCTCGCTTAAGGTCATGCCGAAGACAGTGATGGAATCCGTGTCCATGACATACTGCAAAACATTCTTTACCTGGGCAAATGTGTAGCTTGAAGCGGAAGATGTACCGTCTATAGCGGTCTGCGCAGCTTCAACCTTGGTCTTCATGCTTACCATGGAAGTAATATATGTACTCAGTGCGCTCACGTCACTGGTTACATCCGTACCCCCGGCCGTCACATTTCCGGAGCTGTCAAATGATACGTCACTCACTGTCAGAGATGAATATGCGGATGCATCAACAGACTGCAGATAAGCGATCACCGCATACTTCATCGCTGTTTCAACATCACCCACAGCCGTATTCAGGGCAGACACAACACCCACTACACTCTGCCACTCAGAAGAGTTGAATGTCGCATCGCTATCTACTCCATACTCCACCATAATCTGAGCCAGGCCGCCGCCGTATGTGCTGATCGCTGCTTTTGCATCAGACAGGGCCGCACTTCTCTGCGTGGAGTAATTCCTGAGTGCCGCTTTCAGGATCGAAGTACCTGCCGTCATTGACGACGATATTCCGATTCCCGTTACACCATAAGAATTTCCTGTAGACACAGTCCATGATGTTCCCGATACTGCCGTACCCTGAGAGGTAACATCCGTATAATACTTTCCATAGGTTGTGTTGGCAGATAACGCAGAAACCCGCCCGTCTGTTCCGTATACCGCAGTCTGCAACGGAGATCCAGTATCCACAACAG
>JAJQBV010000124.1 GCA_021203115.1 Clostridiales bacterium
AAAAAATGAGTAGTTCGAGTACGGTGTACTCGAAGTAAAAACACAGTAATTCCGGAGCTTTCAGCCCCGGGTACACGAGTTATGAAATGGAGGAGTTTACTATGGCAGAAGAAAACAAGATTGCGATCGCGCAGGCCAACAAACAGCTGATGCTGGATTTTTATGAGCGCGTATTCAACAGGACATGTCCGGCATCGACGATGTCATGCGCGAGGATTACATGCAGCACAGCCCGGAGGTGGAGGACGGCCGGGAGGGCTTTAAGAAGTTTTTCCGCGGTTTTCTTCAGGCCAAGCCGCATGCCGGCATCATCAAGGTGATTGCTGAGGACGATCTCGTCTGCATGTTTTTCCGATGCACCCTCGGGGCCAACGGGGCGGTAATCAAGGTTTTTGATTTATATCGCATTCAGGACGGCAAGCTGGCGGAGCACTGGGACTGCACCATGAACACGGAGGACATTCCGGTGAACAATTCACTGGGACACTTTTAAAAATACAGAGGAAATATTATGTTTGAGGAATACTACAGGGAGCCGGAACCGGCGAAGCGCAAAAAGATTCTGGATGCCTATGTCCCGGAAGATTTTGACCAGGAGAAGCTGGAGCAGATGAAGCGACTGTTTGAGATCCGTTACAGCGTGGACAAAAACGGAGTCTGGGCGGACTGTTTTGTCCGGAGCTTTCTGGAGCTGCGGATGATTGCGGAAAATATGGAGAGCGTCTTCGCCTCCCGGCGGAATAAAAAGATGGGAACGGCGGCACTGGAGCGTCTCTGCCTGAACCGTCAGGAAGAATTTGCGGAGGACGTGCTGTACCGTGAGCTGTGCCATGTCACCGCGGTTTACATTTCCGCGTGTACCCGGGATAAAAACTACACCTCGTTTATCTGGGGACTCGGCAAGATCAGCGACAAGAAAACGGTCGGCAAGATTCGATACGATATGCAGAAGGTGGGCGAGGATATCCCGAAGTACCTGAATGCGGAGGAGGCGTGCCGGATCCTCAGCCGGGCGGTTAAGGATACGGCGGAGAAAATGTTGGAGGACTTGTAAAATGATTCTCAATCATGTATATATAAAGAGAATCTGAATGATATCGTATGTTTTAAGGGGAAAGACGATGAAAAAGTATGCATTCGGTGTCGATATCGGTGGCACCACAGTGAAAATGGGACTGTTTGAGACAGACGGCACACTCTGTGACATATGGGAGATTAAGACGCGGACGGGAAACGGAGGCTCCGGGATCCTCGGTGATATTGCAGCCAGTATTTCGGAAAAGACGGAGAAAAACAACCTCACCGCGAGTCAGATTGACGGTATCGGCATGGGCGTTCCCGGACCGGTCGGCACGGACGGCACGGTTTTTCATTGTGTAAATCTCGGATGGGATACCTTCAATGTGGAGCAGGCGATGCAGACGCTGACCGGATTCCGCACAAAGGCGGGAAACGATGCCAATGTGGCGGCGCTCGGCGAGATGTGGATGGGCGGCGGCAAAGGCTATGAGAATCTGGTCATGGTTACGCTGGGAACCGGCGTCGGCGGCGGTGTGATCCTGAACGGAAGAATTCTTCCCGGCTTCAACGGTGCGGCCGGCGAGATCGGGCACATCCACATGCGGGACGATGAACCGGATGCCTGCGGATGCGGGAATCACGGCTGTCTGGAGCAGTATGCGTCCGCCAACGGCGTGGCGCGGATGGCCAGAAAATATTTAAAAGAGCACCGGGAGAAGAGCATACTGCGTCAGCTTGACCGGGATGCGATCACATCAAAGGATGTCTTCGATGCGGCGAAGGACAATGACGCCGTGGCGCTGGAGATCGTAGATGATTTCGGAAAAACCCTCGGGAAGGCACTGGCGCAGATCGCCTGCGTGGTCAACCCCCAGGCGTTTGTGATCGGCGGAGGCATGGCCAAGGCCGGAGATATTGTTATCGAGGTCGTCCGGAAGCATTTTTCGGAGTATGCGTTCCATGCTGTCAGCGGAACTCAGTTTGCGTTGGCAACCCTTGGCAATAATGCCGGGATCTACGGCGGCGTCCGGATGATACTGGACGAGACCGAAAACGAATGTTGTATTTGAGAGTGGTAAACTTTTGCAATATATGCATGGCAAAAACGGCTTCCCCGGGTGTGGGGAAGCCGTTTTGCTGGGAGAAAACTATATAGTAAAGAAAATGGGGATGGCGTATTAACCCTGGATGGGAATGTACCTGGACTCCTCAACCTCCGGCTGTTTTTCCTTTTTCGGAACCTGAATCGTCAGGACGCCGTCGTTGAACTTCGCCTGAATGTCCTCCTGCTTCACCGCGTCGCCTACATAGAAGCTTCTCTGATAATGACCGGAGTAGCGCTCCCGGCGGATGTAGCGCTGGTGCTCATCCTTATCCTCGGTGGTGTTTGTGCGCCCGGCGCGGATGGTCAGATAGCCGTTCTTCAGCTCCGCGCGTACATCATCGCGGGAAAATCCCGGAAGGTCCATTTCAATCTCATAGTGATCGTCGAAGTCCTTGATGTCCGTGCTCATCTGGTTAACGCTGCGGACGCCGCTGTCGGCAAAAAACGGGTCACGGAAAAAGTCGTCAAAAATATTCTCTACAAAATTGTCTGCGTAAATGCTCGGTCTCAACATAAATCATTCCTTCTTTCTGAATATCTGTTTTTTTCATCAAATGGTTGTTAGATAGTGTGTACACTTTTCTATCTGCTATACATGTTATATAACAAATTGTTAGCACTGTCAAGAGTTGAGTGCTAATTTTTTTAAAAAAAGTTTAGGAAATGAATTATGAGCGGTTTTCAAAAAAGTTAAATACGATTATGTTTATTATGATTTTCATAATTGGAGGAGGTATAAAAGTCAGGGCAGAAGAATACATGCAAGAAAAACAGTGCAAACAGCGGGATTATTTGTTACAATGAATAGAACCGAGTTGGGAAAGGAGAGCTTCAGGATGCCGGTCAATAACATGAAACTTCCGATTGGAATTGAAGATTTTAAAGAAATCCGGACCGCTGGTTTTTATTATGTCGATAAAACAGGCCTGATCAGGGATCTCCTGAACAATTGGGCAAAAGTGAATCTCTTTACCCGTCCCCGTCGTTTCGGAAAAAGCCTCAATATGAGCATGCTGAAGTATTTCTTTGATATAGGGGATAATGAGGATCTGTTTCAGGGACTGGAAATTGCGAACGAGACGAAGCTTTGCGACGAATATATGGGAAAATTCCCTGTAATTTCTGTTTCTTTAAAGGGGATTAATGCGCCATCGTTTCAAATTGCATTTGATATGGCAGTAGAAACAATCAATACGGCAGCACGACAGTTTCAATATCTTCTGGATAGTGATTGCCTGTCAGAAGTTGAAAAAAGTGCTTTTCAAGAGTTGCTCCGCAGAGATATGGGCGAGTCTGTATTATATGGCAGTCTGAAAGTTTTATCCGAACTGCTTATGAAACACCATGGGAGTAAGGCCATTATACTGATTGATGAATATGATGTGCCGCTTGCGAAAGCTCATGAGAACGGCTATTACGATGAGATGGTGTTTTTGATTCGGAATCTGTTTGAGCAGGCGTTGAAGACAAATGACAGCCTGCAGTTTGCAGTGCTGACCGGATGCATGAGGATATCCAGAGAAAGCATATTTACAGGTTTGAATAATGTACCCGTCTTATCTGTGACGGATGTGGAATTTAATGAGTACTTTGGCTTTACGGATGACGAAGTAAAGGAAATGCTGGAATGTTATGGCCTTACGAAATACTACGAAGTAGTGAAAGAATGGTATGATGGATATTTGTTCAGGAAAACATCAGTATACTGCCCGTGGGATGTCATTTGCCATGTAAGGAAACTGAATACGGATCCTGATGCATTGCCGGAAAATTACTGGATTAATACGAGCGGAAACGATGCTATGCGGCGATTTATAAGGGAATCTGATAATAACGCCAGTACAAAGCGTGAAATTGAGAGTTTGCTTGCAGGCGAAGCCGTTGTGAAAGAAATCCATCAGGAACTGACCTACCGTGATATGTATTCTTCTATAGAAAATATATGGAGTGTTCTGTTCATGACCGGATACCCTACACAGAGAGTAAGGCGGGAAGATACCCGTTTCGAACTGGTTATCCCAAACAGGGAAATACATTCCATTTTTGCAACACAGATTATGGATCTGTTCAGAGAAAATGTGAAGAAAGACGGCGAAGGTGTCAAACGATTCTGCGAAGCGTTGAAGAACGGAGATGAAAAGGGGATTGAAAGCCAGTTTGGTGCTTATCTGAGAAAAACAATCAGCCTGCGGGATACATTTGTGCGAAAAGAACGAAAAGAAAGTTTTTATCATGGTATCTTGCTTGGCATCCTTGGTGTAAAGGAATCCTGGGCCGTCTCGTCAAATGGTGAAGCCGGTGATGGTTACAGTGACATCCAGATTGAGATTGTGGATGAAGAGATTGGAATTATCATAGAGGTAAAGTATGTTGATAGTGGTAATCTGGATGAGGCGTGTTAGGAGGCTTTGGATCAGATCGAAAAGATGCATTATGATGAAAATCTGAAAGATGACGAGATTGACCACATCCTGAAGTATGGAATTGCCTGTTATAAAAAGCGATGCAAAGTGATGCTTGCCCGCATAAATAGGTTTTAAAGAAGAGGATGGAAATGCAATCACCCATTATAGAAATAGATGTGCACGGCCTGACGACAGACCAGGCTGTAAATAAAATAGAAAATATAATAAAAAAGGCGGATCGGAGTACGTATCGGATCCGGGTCATCCATGGCTTTCATCGGGGGAATCATATCCAGAATGCCATATACCGGGAAATCGGCTATGGACTGAACCCGAAAGTGCTTCGGATCACGGGCGGGGATAACCCTGGCATTACGGAACTGGTACTCAGGGAATATTGAAAATAACAAATTACGGAATAACTTTTTATCAGCAACGGAAATGCAGCCGGAGCGATAAAACAGATATGGGGAGGATAACATAAGATGAAGCAGTTTCGTGTGATTTTCGCAGTTTGTCTGGCAGCGTGCCTTGTGCCGGCGGGATGCGGGAAAAACAGTGAGGAGGAGATTTCAGTTATTTCTGAGATTTCGGCGGAAGTCGAAGAGGCAGAGCCGGAATTGACAGAATTGGAGCTGACAGAGGATGATCTGGAGGGGCTTGTGACAGGTTTGACAGATCGCTATGTGCTGGTTGACGCGGAGGATATGGATTATCTCTTTGATATTGATTATGAGGAAGAGGTGATTCTTGAAGTCACGGTCGATGCGGGAACAGAGGATGAAGAAGTGTCGGCTGAGGATGAAGAGATATCGGCTGAGGATGATGAATCCGAAGGTGAGAGCAGCCAGGCAGAAACAGCTGTGGTCGACACCGCTGTGCCGGGCGAGTATGAAATCACATATACGGTAGCGGTGGATACGGAGGCCTATATAAGCTATATTTCCGGGGATAATGAGTCAGACTATGACATTGTGTATACGGCAGCTGAAAGTGTGAAGTATATTGAGGTTTTAAGGACGGTTACGGTTGTAGATACTGAGACGGCAGATACGCTCTGCGAGAACGGCGATACGGTTTGGGCCAGCGGTAATGAGATCTATGAGAAAACAGAAGAGGCAGATGCGGAGGAACCGGAAGAAACGGGGGATAGTGAAGAGACAGATACTGCGTCTGCGGCTTCTGATTCTGAGGAACCGACGGCCTCTGTTCCCGAAGAAACAGCTACATCTCAGGATACAGAAGAAAGTTCTGAGGCCAGTGCGCCGGAGGCCGCTGCGGCAGATACCGTTGGCTCCGTCGTAGACACGTATCCGTTTGCCGAATCTACTACGCAGGTTATTGATGTCGTGTCAAGCGGTTCTACGGGGACGCTGACGCTTTACAATAAAGATAACGGTGTGTGGACAGCCGTGTTTTCTACCAGCTGTTATGTGGGATACAATGGGATCAGCAGCAGTAAAGTCGAGGGTGATAAAAAAACGCCGGCAGGATATTTTACTCTGGGGCAGGCATTCGGCGTCAGCGCAAACCCGGGAAGCACCCGGTCATACTTACAGGTAAATGCGAATCATTATTGGGTGGATGACAGCAACAGTCCTTATTATAACCAGCTCGTCGACAGCAGTGTCACCGGGATTCAGTGGAGCAGCGCAGATCACCTGATCGACTCGCCGACTGCCTATAAATACGCGATCGCGATCAATTACAATACGGCGTGCACGCCGGGAGCGGGATCGGCGATTTTCCTTCATTGCCAGATAGGAAAACCGACCGTTGGGTGCGTTTCCGTCGGAGAATCGTATATGATACAGATTTTACAGTCGCTGAGAGGGGATACGATTATCTACATCCACTGATTTCTGAAGCCGAAAAGATGCGATTGCATTCCATTCGCCGGCTTGCTATAATGAGACGAAAAATCGAACCAAAGGATGAACGTTTATGATAGAGAAATGGAATATTACTGTGCCGGGGTCTGCGGACTCCGGCATTCGCAGCGCTTACATATATCTTCCGGATGAGTGTATGCAGGACGAGGAGGCGCGCTATCCGGTGCTGTACATGTTTGACGGACACAATGTCTTTTTTGATGAGGATGCCACCTATGGGAAGTCGTGGGGGATGAAAGAATACATGGACGCGACCCGGACGCCGCTGATCATTGCGGCGGTGGAATGCAGCCACAGCCCCGACCACGGGCGGCTGCGGGAATATTCGCCCTATGATTTCAATGAGCCGAGCGTCGGGAAAATACCCGGCGAGGGAAAAGCAACCATGGACTGGCTGACGCAGACATTTAAGCCGTACATCGATGAGCATTTCCCAACGATTCCGGATCGGGAGCACACGTTTATTGCCGGGAGCTCCATGGGCGGGCTTATGAGCCTGTACGCGGTGCTTTATTACAACGATGTTTTCTCCGGGGCGGCAGCGCTCTCCCCTGCGCTGGGGCTGGCTCCCGCCAAAGCACGCAAAATGATACAGGATGCCGACCCGCGGCCGGATACGGTTCTCTATATGAACTACGGTTCTCTGGAGCTGGGCTCTGCAAAAAAGACACGCCAATTCATCGGCCGGATTGTCACCCTGCTGCTGGAGAAAGGCATTCTGCTGAGTTACTGCACGGTGCCCGGAGGGGAGCACTGCGAAGCGAGCTGGGAAAAGCAGATTCCGTTTTTTGTGAACACTCTATTGTATGAATAAAACAGGCGCCGGACATTTTGACGGCGCCGGGGGTCTGGTCATCCGGATCCACGCTCATCCCGCCGTTTTGATCTGATAGGGAACAATGCGTGCCAGCGGTTTTTCTCCGGCGGCAGCTTTTACCTGTTCCATTTTTTCTTTGGCGATGACGAGCGGGATGATGCGGGTTCCCAGAAGCTTGTCGCCGGTTTTGACCGCGGTGTTGGTGTGACGGAATGCGGTGTCCTTTACGACATCTGCAGGAAGGCAGGCTGCCGGATGTGGTTCCGCTGACAAAGCTGGGACAGGCGATCTTTGCGCGGCAGGAGGAGACCGGTCCGCCTTGCGGAGCGGCACCGGTGATTGAGCCGGATATCATCATTGGCGATGAGTCTTATGATTTGGCGGAATGGGGAATTGACGGGAAGATTTATTACACACCCGGTCATTCCAGACATGATCTTTCGGTTGTGCTGCGGGAAAAAGACGGGACGCTGGCGGCGTTGGTGGGTGACCTTTATGCCGATCTTCCGGAGCCGGAGGGTGTCTGTTTTTCTTAAAAAGGGGGGCGGCGGGTGCGGCACAATGTTTTATGTCTGTATGATGCTTTGCCTGGCTGCCACAGGAATGAGCTTTTGTATTAATTATGAAAAGAAACCGGAATTTCACCGCGAAGATATAAGCCGACAGGCGGAAATGAAATGTGAGAAGGAATATACCGGAATATGGCGCTTTATTGAAAAATGTGCGGTTCTGCCGAGTGTGACGAATACGATCTGTTTTGCAGGATATTCAGGGGTGACTGTATTTGCAACTGTCTATGCACAGGAGATACTGGGTTTGACATCTTCCCAGATTGGATTTTTTTATACTGCGGCGGCCGGCTATGTCCGGGTGTGGGTGATGAGCGCCGGGATTTTTGTGTTTTCTATGATGCTATGCGTTCTTTTATTTAACAATCGTGCAAGGGCGAAGAGACGGGAGAAAAACGGGGTCGTGTGATTCCCGAAAGAAATATTTTGAAGAAACGGCATATTTTCGCTCTAAAAATCTTGAAGAAACGGTACATTGCAGTGTAAATATAAAATATTAGAAATATTATAAAGAAATAAAATAACTG
>JAJQBV010000103.1 GCA_021203115.1 Clostridiales bacterium
TTCGGTTTTGAGCAGATTCCCGACCTGCTGAAAAGCTGCGGATTTCGGTATTTTACTGTTTTTCACCGGAGGACACCGGAGTTTGTGAAGCTGTGAGCCGGCACTGACGCAAAAACCGCGCGGCGAACTCCGGATTAGAATAATAATATAAATGAGGAAATCCCGCCGCGAAACAGTCCCCAGCAACCATGCAGTCCCAGCTTCGACCGCTGCCGGGTTTTCGGGCGTGAAACGCATCCCCGTTTTCCGAGCTGTCAAAATAATGAAACTCGTGGGCGCGGATGCTGCACCCGCTCTCCCCGAAAATCTGCGGACGGTTTGCGGTGAGCGTGACATACCCGAAGCGGGTCAGACGATCCGTCCGGCACACATGCCCATGGATAATTCCTGCCATGGGCCAGATTTTCCCCTGCATATCCTCCATGGTATCATGCAGATACAGAAACCCGCCGCACTCTGCCAGATACGGCAGCCCGGCACGGACCGCCCGGCGTATGGATGCAAGCATAAAATCATTCGCGCTCAACTGTCCGGCGTACAATTCCGGATAGCCGCCGCCGAGAAGCAACCCCTGAATATTCGAAGGCAGCTCCTTGTCATGCACCGGAGAGAAAAAAATGAGTTCCGCGCCGAACGTCCGCAAAAGCTCCAGATTATCTTCATAATAAAAACAGAACGCTTCGTCACGGGCAACGGCGATCCGAAGCTTCTTCTCCGGCGGCATTGTCTCTGACACACCACGAGTATTTTCTTCCTCAGTTTCTGACAATTCACAGGCATTCCCCGCACCTGTTCGGCTCTCACCGACAGACACTCTGTATGTTTTGACCGCCTCCCTGACATCGGACGGCATAGCACAGTCCAAATCAGGAGCCTCACTGGCCATCTGCAGAATTGCATCAAGATCCAGCGTTTTTTCCAGCACCTCCGCCAGTTTGTTCAGCTTATCCCGAAGCCCCGCGATCTCATCCGGCGTCACCAGCCCCAGATGACGGCTCTCAATCACGCAATCCTCCACCCGCGGCACATAGCCGAACACCTGAACCGGCAACGCAGCCTCGATGGTCTCCTTTAATCCCGGATAAACCGCCGGGGAAATCTGATTTAAAATCACACCCTGAATGTGGCTGTTGTGTTCTGTTCCCGCCGCCCGCTCTCCCTGCGGACAAAATTCCAGAAAGCCCTGAATCAGTGGAACCGCGGACAGACTCATTCCCTTTGCATTGATCACGAGAATCACCGGCGTATCCGTCACATCCGCAAGCTCCCATGAGGAAGCCTGTGCCGTGACGCCTCCCACGCCGTCGTAAAATCCCATGACTCCCTCCATGACGGAGACATCCGCCTGCGCCGCTTGTCGGCCGAAGAGGTAGCGGACAGTCTGAGTCGGTGTAAAAAAGGTGTCCAGATTCCGCGAGGGCGTCCCGATGACCTTCGTGTGAAACAGAGGGTCAATGTAATCCGGCCCGCATTTAAAGGAAGCCGGCTTCCATTTTCGGTTGACAAGCGCCTGCAGAATCCCGCAGGTAATCAGGGTTTTTCCGCTGCCGCTCGCGGGGGCGGCGATCATGAAGCGCGGGTATCGCATGGAGCTCCTCCTTTTCCCGTCAGCGTAATCACATAGACCGGGTTCTGCCCCTCCATCATGTGATAACGGCCGACCGGTCTGGCTTTCGCGACAGTGACGCTCGCGATATCCTCGACTTCCAGCGGCAGCTCCCGCGCCGCCGCGAGGGCCTCTGTCAGAGTTTCCAGAGTGATGCAGTTGAGCACAATCCGAGCCGCCGGATTCTTCTCAGAAATCACGGCCAGAATTTCTTTCAGGCTGCCGCCGCTCCCGCCGATAAACACATGGGTCGGCGCAGGCAAACCGCGCAGCGTTTCCGGCGCCTGTCCCGGAACAATCTCAATGTTATCAACCGCGAATTTTTTCTGATTTTCTGCAATCAGGCTGCACGCCTCCTCTTTCTGCTCGACCGCGTAAACCTTACCGCGATCCGCCATGCGGGCGCACTCCACGGCGACGGATCCCGTCCCTGCACCGACATCATAGACAACAGCGTCCCGCGTCAGGCGAAGCTTTGCAAGTGCAACGGCCCGTACCTCCTCCTTCGTCATCGGAACGTTTCCGCGCAGGAACGCACCGTCCGGAATGCCGCAGGTGACTGCCTCATCGTGCACCCGCGAATTGACAATCACCGCCGCAAAGATTCCCTCGCCCAGGAACTCCGCAAAATCCGCGGCAGTCCCCTCATAAATATGCTCAGAAGGGTAGCTCAAATCGCCGCCCACATACATTTTCACCGCGTCAAAGCCGTAAGATAAAAGCTTTCCGGCAATTTTCCGAATGCTCTCTGCATCGGAGGCAAGCGTGAAAACCTTTTCGTTCTGCCGGACCATCCCAATCAGATCCGGCTCCCTCCCGTGGCTGCTGGCAAGCACCATATCCTCCCACGGCATCCGCAGGCGGGCGGCAAAATATGCCGCTGTGGAAATACCGGGGATCAGGCGAACCTGAATCTCATCCCCGAGATATTCCGGCAGGCGCTTTGCCCCGCTGTAAAAGCCGACATCGCCGGAAAAAGCGACGACAATTTTTCTATATTCCCGATGTTCTCCGATATAAGCCGCGATCTCATCCGGCCGGTACAATGCGGCGATCGGCTTATGGAAATCCCACAGTGCATCCAGCATCCGCGCAGCGCCGATGATGCAATCCGCCTCCTCACAGGCCGCGACCGCCTCCAGCGTCATGTTTTCCCTGCTGCCCATACCGATGCCGAGAAGGGTGACACGACGCGTTTTCTCTTCGTCCCCACAGTTTACCATTCGGCCACAACGTTTCATCTCTGTAACAGTATCCGTTGGAATATCAAATGTCTTATCATCACGCCGCCGCAATGTTTCCTTTGCATCTGAGCGCAACTCCATGTAATCCTGCCACTTCTCCTCAACAATCCCCCGAATCTCCTCCGCGGAGTATCCCGCTTCCTGCAGCGGACGCCGGATCACGACGCAGACCGCGCCGCAGTTTTTTGCCGCTTCCACCTTCTCCGAAAAGCCGCCCGCCCCGCCGGACTCCTTCGTGACGAGATATTTCGCGCCGGTCATCCGGATCGTCGCCTCGTTCATCTCCCGCGAAAACGGTCCCTGCATACAGATCACCTGTTTTCCGGAAAGACCGTATCGGGCTTTTTTTTCAAAAATTTCTTCCTGCAAAAGCGTCCGGATATAGAGCCGATCCCGGTCCGCGATCGTCTCCGCGAAAACCGGCAGCTCCTTTATCCCTGTCGTGAGGAGGATATTCCCCTGCTGCCCGTCGAGCCATCGGGCGGCAGACGCAGCCTCCTCAAACACGACCGTTCCGTCGCCCGGCTCTGTCTTTGCCTCCCCGCGCAAAAGCCGGTAGTATGCCGTCTGATTTTCTTTGGCGGCAAGGCGAATGTTCCGGGTCGCCTCATCGGCGTAAGGGTGCGTCGCGTCGATGACCGCCAGCGGCTGCTCCTCACGAATCAGCATCGCCATCCCGTCGGCATCCATCCGGCCGACCCGCACCTCGATACCGGCAGTCTGCCGCAGCAATTCCTCCCCGTACTCCGTCGCCACGCAGACAAAAGCGGGAATCCCCCGCCCATCCAGAAACTCCGCCAGCTCCCGCCCTTCTGTTGTACCGGCAAAGAGGAGAAACCGTCTTCCCATCCGCTCCCTTTTCCCGGCATCTGTTGTCCGCTTCTTTGTATCAGTCATTTTTCTTCTCCGGATAACATGTATCCCCGCGGCGTCACCATCCGGCCGCCGATCACTTTTGTCTGAGAATTTCCTATGAAAACCGTGGTAAACATATCGGTCTGTGCGTCCCGCAGTTCCTGCAGGGAGAAAAGCGCCGCCGTTTCCCCCTCCCGCCCGATATTGGACACCGTGCCGCAGACGGTGTCGCCGCTCCGGTACCGGAGAATCAGGTCGCAGGCTCTCTGCAGATAACCACATCGCTTCCTGCTGGAAGGATTATAAAGGCAGATCACAAAATCCGCCTCCGCCGCGGCGAGCAGCCGCGCCTCGATCGTCTCCCACGGCGTCATGAGATCACTCAGGCTGACCACGGCAAAATCATGCATCAGCGGCGCGCCCAGCACCGCAGCTCCGCCGGTGGCAGCCGTCACGCCGGGAACAATCTCAACCTCCACGCCGGGGAATTCTCCCCCGATCTCCAGCATCAGGCCGCTCATTCCGTAGACACCAGCGTCCCCGCTGCAGATCATCGCCGTGGTCTGTCCGGCGGCCGCCGCCTCAAAGGCCATCCGGCACCGTTCGATCTCCTGCCTCATCGGCGTCGTCAGAAACCGTTTCCCCGGAAAATGCTCCCGAACCAAATCGACGTATACCGTATATCCAACGATCACCTCGCAGCTTTGCAGGATATTCACCGCCCGCACCGTCATCTGTTCGTAAGCCCCCGGGCCGATGCCCACCACAAAAAGTTTATTCAAAGGATACCTCCCACGGCCGCTCCAGAAGCGCCGCCGTCACTCCGTTTCCGGCCGTCTTCCTGCACAGAAACCGCGCCGATTGCTGTTCCTCCTCTGTCAGCGCCGCCATGGCCGCGCGCTCACAGACATTGTCCGCACCGGTCACCGCAGCGACAAAATCCGACGCGCTGTACTCCCCCGGAACCGCCTGAAGCGTCTCCGCAGAAAATGTCTCAAACGGCACACCGAACTCTCCCGCCAGCGCCGCCAGCCCCGGCTCATCTGCTTTTCGGTCGATCGACGCGACCGCGCAGATGCTGTGCGGAGAAATATGATTTTCCCGCAATACTCCACAAACAAAATCACGGATTTCCTCAAAAGACTTCCCTCTTTTGCAGCCGACACCCAGGACGACCGCACGCGGAACCAGATGAAGCGTGGGAATATCCTCCTCACTTTCCTCCGCCGGATGGTACAGGGATTTTGCTTCCCCGGAGATATCACGAATTACAGCGTCATTAAAAACGGAAACAATCACCGCCGCCGAGAGACACATTTCTTTCGGATGCGCCGAATCCTTACCCTCCGACGATTTGCCCTCCTCCGGCTCTGTCCGGCTCAGCCGCGACGGATCCGCCGGAGTCAGCCAAAAGAACTCCGCAGGAAACGTTCCGCGCACCTTCCCATCGTCTTCGCAATAAAAGGCGACCGCTTCCCCGCCCACAATGCGCGCGGCGACACGCTTTGCCGCCTGCAAATCCGTGATGTACAGGTTGTTTTTCTGCGCCCAGACATCGACCGCAAGCTTCCCGCCGACATCCGAGGCCGTGGTGATCACAGGGTCCGCTCCCAGCCTGTCAGCCAGAAAAAGCGTCAGCTCATTTCCCCCGCCCAGATGTCCGGACAGGAGGGAAATCACATGGTTTCCCCGCTCATCTGCTGCGAGCACTGCCGGATCCGTCGTCTTGGAGACAAGAAACGGGGCGATCGTGCGCACCGCAATGCCCGCCGCTCCGATGAAAAGAATCGCATCCGCGGCCGGAAACACCTTCGCGCACCAGTCATGCAGAGACTCCCGCACCGCAACCGCATCCTCACTCTGACGGTTCTGCGCACCGATCCTGCTGTATAGCACAACACGCGCCGAATCGGCCTGCCCCTCCGCTAATGAGCGGCACGGCATTTTTTCGTCATATTCCGCCAGCGCATCCCAAACACGTCCGGCCAGACGCGCTCCCTGCTCTGTGAAAAAAATTACCGCAATCTCTTTTTTTCTCATTTTCTCACCGATCTGCCCTTCGGAACTCCGTTTCAAAGGACGGATTGTAAAGGTCGGACCTCCGGTACCCGCTGTGCGCCACCGCTTCGCCGACAATGATCAGCGCCGTTTTCGTGATGCCGTGCGCCGCCGCTGTCTGCGCCAGTGTCCCGACTGTGCAAAGGTAAGACTCTTCCTCCGGCCATGTGGCTTTATAGACAATCGCCGCCGAAGTCGCCTCCGTATAACCGCCGGCTGCCAGCTCTTTTTCAAGCTCTTCCAACAATCCCGCGCTCAGAAAAATCACCATCGTTGCCCCGTGCGCCGCGAAGGAAGCGATGCTCTCGCGCTCCGGCACCGGCGTCCGCCCGGCCATGCGGGTGATGATCACGCTCTGGGACACATCGGGAAGCGTGTACTCCAGATTCAGCGCCGCCGCCGCGCCGCAAAACGAGCTGACGCCCGGACAGCTCTCATAGGCAATCCCCAGTGCATCCAATGCGTCCATCTGCTCCCGGACAGCTCCGTAAATACAGGGATCGCCGGTGTGAAGGCGAACGGTCATCCAGCCATTCTGCTCTGCCTCCCGCATCACCGCGAGAACCTCCTCCAGCGTCATCCGCGCACTGTTGTAGACCGCACAGTCCGGCTTCCGCTCATCCAAGAGCGCCGGATTGACAAGGGAACCGGCGTAGATGATCACATCCGCCTCGCGGATGAGGCGCTGACCCCGGACGGTAATCAGGTCGGGGGCGCCGCTGCCGGCGCCGACAAAGTAAATCATGGCTCTCCTCCCATCTTCTCTAAGAGCTCCGGCACGTTCCGCGTCCGGCCGAGCTCCCCATATACCTTGGAGAAGATGACGGCGCCGACTTTCAGGCGTCCCTGTGCCCGGCGATTCAGGTGATATTCGATTTTCTCTGTGAGAATGTCGAGTGTCGGCTGCCATGCATCGGTCCCGTGAATGATGCGAAGCCCTTCGTCTGTGGTGACGGCGTCCAGAATCTGCCGTGCGCGGTTGGCGTCGATTCCCGCCCGCAGCGCCGCGGCGGAAAGGATTTCCATCCGGGCGTCGGCCTCTCTGGAATGGGTGTTCATAATGCCGCCCGCAACCTTGACAAATTTCCCGATATGGGCGACAAAGAGCAGACCGTCCAGCTCCAGATTGAACGCCAGATCGATGGTCTGCGCCACATAATAGCTGCCGGTGACCGCCGCCTCCGGACCAACCGGGAAATTTACGTTCAGATAATCTGCGCCGTAGTTTCCGGGCGTGACCGGAATATATCTCTGACGCACCGCTTTCTGGCGCAGCTCCAATTCAATCGTTGAAATCACGGCCTGTTCGCTCATCGGCTCTACAATGCCGGACGTTCCCAGAATGGAGATACCTCCCTCAATCCCCAGACGGGGGTTGAAGGTCTGTTCCGCCAGCCTGCGTCCCTCCGGAGCCGAGATCGTGACCTCCAGACTGCCTGTGTATCCGAACTCCTCACAGACCGCCTGCACTTCCTCCGCGATCATCTGCCGTGGCACCCGGTTGATAGCGGGTGTGCCGACCGGTTGCTCCAGACCGGGAAGGGTTACCGTGCCGATGCCCTCGCCGCCGCGGATGTCAACCGTTGCGATGTCCGGCTGCCCGTCATCTGCGCTCATGTTTCCTGTCTCGCATCCGTTTTCACCCTGCCGCCGACAGGCCCCGCCGCACTTTCTGACCTGTGCATAAATCAAAATGCCGTCCGTCACATCCGGATCGTCACCGGCATCTTTCTGAATGGCGCAACTCGCTGACTCATCGTCCCAGCGGGGGAAAAGCGGCTCCAGAAACAGCGTGATTCCCTTCGGCGTCGTCAGGCGCACCGCATCCACCGCTTTTCGGGAAAACAGCATCCGCGCCGCCGCCTGCGTCGCTGCAGCCGCACAGCTCCCCGTCGTATAACCGAAGCGCAGCTTTCGGTCACCCCGGATGATATACTGATCCTGCAGACCATTCTCTGTCAAAATGTCAGCTCCTCTTCCTTTTACCTCTCAAAAGTGAAGGTATCCTTCAGCCCCAGCCACTTCTGATCCTTCTCGCTCAGGTTCAGCGGCGAGCCGTCACTCATGCGATACCCCTTCGCACCGGCCGTTCCGGAATACTCCCCGACCAACTGCGGCCACTCGATTCCGATCTGCGGGTCATTCCACGCCAGTCCGCCCTCATCGCCCGGATGGTAAAAATCCGTGCACTTGTAGCAGAACTCCGCGAGATCCGAGAGCACCAGAAATCCGTGGGCAAACCCCTCCGGGATGTAAAACATCTTCTTATTTTCCTCAGTCAGCTCCACGCCGAACCACTTGCCGTAGGTCTCGCTGTTTCCGCGCAGATCGACCGCGACATCAAAGACCGCGCCGCGGACAACCCGGACCAGCTTGCCCTGCGGGAACTCCTTCTGGAAATGCAGGCCGCGCAGCACGCCCTTTGTGGAGGAAGACTGGTTGTCCTGGACGAAGACCATGTTCAGGCCTGCCTCCTCCATGTCCCGCTGATTGTAGGTTTCCATAAAATTACCCCTCGAGTCGCCGTGAACGGTCGGCTGGATGACGTAGAG
>JAJQBV010000112.1 GCA_021203115.1 Clostridiales bacterium
GGTGTGGTGACCGTCACGCTGGAGGATGGCACGCGCGCACAGGTTGCGGTGTCCGACGTAAACGAGGTGGAGGCCTATCTCGCCGAACAGGATTTTACGGAATATACCTTAAATGATGTGCCGGGAGAGAGTATCTGGATCTCCATCCTGCCCTCTGTCATTGTCCTGGTCGCGGTGATCTTCATGATTATGATGATGTCCGGGCAGGCCAGCGGCGGCGGGAGCGGTTCCCGAATGATGAATTTCGGAAAGAGCCGCGCAAAGATGACTACCGGAGAGAATGTCGGGACGAAGTTTTCCGATGTGGCCGGGTTGCGCGAGGAAAAAGAGGAGCTGGAGGGGATGGTTGATTTCCTGAAGGCGCCGGGGAAATATACGCGGCTGGGGGCGAGGATCCCGAAGGGTGTGCTTCTGGTGGGTCCTCCCGGAACCGGTAAGACGCTGATCGCCAAGGCTGTGGCGGGGGAGGCCGGCGTGCCGTTTTTCTCTATCTCCGGCTCGGATTTTGTGGAGATGTTTGTCGGTGTGGGTGCTTCCCGTGTCCGGGATATGTTCGTCGACGCGAAAAAACATGCGCCCTGTATCGTTTTTATCGATGAGATTGACGCCGTGGGACGCCGCCGCGGTACCGGTATGGGCGGCGGACACGATGAGCGCGAGCAGACACTGAATCAGCTGCTGGTGGAGATGGACGGTTTCGGCGTCAATGAGGGGATCATTGTCGTCGCCGCGACCAACCGTGTGGATATTCTGGATCCGGCGCTTCTGCGTCCGGGCCGTTTTGACCGGAAGGTTTATGTCGGAAAGCCGGATGTAGCGGGACGGGAACAGATTTTAAATGTCCATGCCCAGAATAAACCGCTGGGGGATGATGTGGATTTAAAACAGATCGCCCAGACGACAGCGGGCTTTACCGGAGCGGATCTGGAGAATCTGCTGAATGAGTCGGCAATCATTGCGGCCAAGGATCAGCGCGCGTTTGTCTGCCAGGAGGACATTCGGAAGGCATTCATTAAGGTGGGAATCGGCGCAGAGAAGAAAAGCCGCGTGATCACGGAGAAGGAGAAGCGCATCACGGCATTTCACGAGTCCGGTCATGCGATTCTTTTTCATGTGCTGCCGGATGTGGGGCCTGTCTATACGGTTTCCATTATTCCGACGGGAGTCGGCGCGGCGGGGTACACCATGCCGTTGCCGGAACGGGATGAGATGTTCCAGACAAAGGGGCAGATGCTCCAGGAGATCATGGTGGACATGGGCGGCCGCATCGCGGAGGAGCTCGTTTTTGATGATGTGACCACCGGTGCATCGCAGGATATCAAGCAGGCGACAGCGGTTGCGAAGGCGATGGTGACCAAATACGGCATGTCCGAGGCCATCGGGCCGATCAACTATGACAATGATGACGATGAAGTCTTTATCGGCCGCGATCTGGCGCACACGAAAGGCTACAGCGATGAGGTTGCGAAGCAGATTGATGCGGAGATCCGGCGGATCGTGGAGGAGTGTTACCGGAAGGCGAAGGAGATTATCGTCGCACACAAGGATATTCTCTACCGCAGTGCGGAGCTTTTGCTTGAAAAGGAAAAGATCGGGCGCGCGGAGTTTGAGAGTCTGTTTTCCGACAGCGAAAAGCAGCCGGTTGTGACGGAATAGAGTGGAAGGAATACATGAAGTACAATTCAGAACAGCAGCTTTACAGCATTGAGAATTATATTCTCCAGATGCGGCCCATCCTGCACAAGAATTCCCTGTTCAGCGACGGGACTGCGGATTACCGGATTCCGCCGGAGCCGAAGGCGAACGAGAAGGTGCGGATCCGCTTTCGTACCGATGTGAACAATGTTGATCTGGTGATTCTCCATCACGGGACGGAGGATTACGAGATGTGCGTGGCGGAGAGCGACGGCCAGTTTGATTTTTATGAGGCGGAAATTCAGCTGGGCGAGGAGGCATTTTGCTATTATTTTGAGGTGGTCAGCGGTGTTTTGCGCTGCTACTATGACCGGGTGGGTGTTGCCCGGGAACACCGGAAACAGTATGAGTTTTGCATCGTTCCCGGTTTTTCCACGCCGGACTGGGCCAAGGGCGCGGTCATGTACCAGATTTTTACCGACCGTTTTTACAACGGTGATCCCTCCAACGATGTGAAAAGCGGCGAGTATTACTATATCAACCGGCCGGTAAAGGAGGTTGATTTCTGGGAGACCCACCCGGAGGATTTTGACGTTGCAAATTTTTACGGCGGAGATCTGGAGGGAGTTTACCAGAAGCTGGATTATCTGCAGGATCTCGGCGTGGAAGTGATCTATTTTAACCCGCTTTTCGTGTCTGCTTCCAGCCACAAGTATGACATTCAGGACTATGATTACATCGATCCGCATTTCGGCGTCATTCTGAAGGACAGCGGCGATCCGCTGCCTGAAGGGTGTACCGACAATACCCGTGCGGAGATTTACAAGAAACGTGTGACCAGCCGGAAGAATCTGGAGGCGAGCAACGAGCTGTTTATCCGACTCGTGAAGGAGGCGCACCGCAGAGGCATGCGCGTGATACTGGACGGCGTGTTCAATCACTGCGGTTCCTTCAACAAGTGGATGGACCGGGAGAAAATCTACCGGGACAGTGCGGATTTTGAGCCGGGGGCCTATGAGACGGCGGACAGCCGGTATCACAACTATTTCCGCTTCCAGAATGAGAGCGCATTTCCGGATAACGGCACCTACGAGGGATGGTGGGGGCTGGATACGCTGCCGAAGCTGAATTATGAGGGATCGCCCGAGCTGGAGGAGTATATTCTGCAAATCGCGAAAAAATGGGTCTCTGAGCCGTTCTGCGTGGACGGCTGGCGGTTGGATGTCGCGGCGGATCTGGGGCACAGCGAGGAGTACAACCACCGTTTCTGGAAGAAATTCCGTGACGCGGTGAAGGAGGCAAATCCTCAGGCACTGGTGCTGGCGGAACACTACGGCGATCCGGAAAAATGGCTTCACGGCGATCAGTGGGATACGGTCATGAACTATGATGCGTTCATGGAGCCAGTGAGCTGGTTTCTGACCGGCATGGAAAAGCACAGCAATGAATATAAAGAATACATGATGGGGAATTTTGACAATTATGTCAATTCCATGACGCACTATATGGCGAGTTTTCTGACACCGTCTCTGCAGTGCGCCATGAACCAGCTGTCGAACCACGACCACTCCCGTTTCCTGACCCGGACTAATCACAAGGTCGGCCGGGCGGAGAAGCTCGGATGCGAGGCGGCGTCGGAGGGCGTCAACAAGGCCGTCCTGAAGGAGGCGGTTGTCATCCAGATGACATGGCCGGGCGCACCGACAATCTATTACGGAGACGAGGCGGGACTGTGCGGTTTCACGGATCCGGATAACCGGCGCACCTATCCCTGGGGGAGGGAGGACAGGGAACTGATCCGTTTTCACCGGGATATGATCCGCATACATCGGAAGAACGAGGCGCTGCGGACCGGTTCGGTCAAGTTTTTGAACGGAACGAAAAATATGCTCTGTTACGGCAGATTCAATCGGGAGCAGCAGTTTGTGGTCGTGATCAACAATGACAGTTTTCCGAACACGATCGACCTGCCGGTGGACATTGCCAATGTGCCGAAAGAGTGCACCATGCAGCAGGTGATGTACACTACGGAGGAGGGATACTCAGCGGTTCCGGTGGAGTACAATGTCGTGAGCGGACATATTAAGATTACGCTGCCGAAGTTTTCGGCGGTGGTACTGAAACACTGAAGGATGGAGGGGGAAGCATGCAAAAGACAACACTTGTGATTATGGCGGCCGGCCTTGGTACCCGTTTTGGGGAGGGCATCAAGCAGCTGACGCCGGTGGGTCCGAACGGAGAGATCATTATCGACTACTCTATTCACGACGCATTGGAGGCCGGTTTTGACAAGGTCGTGTTTATTATCCGCCGTGATCTGGGAAACGATTTTAAGGAAGTGATCGGAAAACGGATCGAAGCGCTGTGCGAGTTGGATTACGTATTTCAGGAGCTTGCTGCGCTGCCGGACGGGTTTTCGGCTCCTTCGGGACGCACAAAGCCGTGGGGCACCGGACAGGCTGTTCTGCTTTGCAGGAATGTCGTGAAGAAACCGTTTGCCGTGATCAATGCTGACGACTATTACGGAAAAGAGGCTTTTGTGAAAATGCACGCGTACCTTGCGGAGCATGGGGACAGCCGGTATCATTATTGCATGGCAGGGTTTATCCTGAAAAACACGCTGAGTGAGAACGGGAGTGTCACGCGCGGTGTGTGTCAGATCAATGCGGACAGTCTTCTCACGGGGATTGTCGAGACGAAGCATATCCTGAAGTGTCCGGAGGGAGCCGTGGTGGAGACCACCGGGGAGCAGATCGACCCGGAGACGCATGTTTCCATGAATATGTGGGGACTGACACCGGAGTTTTTTGATATTCTGGAGGACGGATTCCGGACATTCCTTGCCGGGGTAAAGCCGGGAGACCTTACGGCGGAATATCTTCTTCCGACAATCATTGGCGGGTTGTTAAAGGAGAGGAGGATTCAGGTGCAGGTTCTGGAGACGCAGGATAAGTGGTTCGGCGTGACCTACGCGGAGGACAGAGCGGGCGTCACGGCTGCGTTTGCAAAGCTGATTGAGGACGGCGTGTATTCTTCGCCCCTGAACGGATCGCTATGTTAAGAAATTTTTTAGTTGTTATTTTTCCCTTGTTGTAGTAGGATGAAAGATGGTTTTGATAAATAGCAATTGTATATTCAGGATGGAGTAGATTATGGCAGGACATAAGAAAAATGCAAGAAAACGGAGAAAAAGAAAACTGATCCTCTTTATTGTAGAGATTGTTATACTGGTTTTGGTTCTGGCTGTTCTTTTTTTGTATAGTAAGCTGAATAAGCTGGATATATCTTATACACTGGATACGTCGAAGATTGAGGTCAACGATGTGACCGAGGAAATGGCAGAGCTTTTTGAAGGCAGTACGACAATTGCCCTCTTTGGCCTGGATAACCGGACACAGGGGACCTATTCTACCGGAAACAGTGATGTGATCATCGTTCTGAATATTAACAATGACACGAATGAGATGACCATGATTTCCGTTTACCGGGATACCTATCTGAATGTCGCAGCGGTGGATGAGGAGAACAAGTTCCGCAAATGTAATTCCGCGTATGCCTACGGCGGCGTGGAGCAGGCAATCACCATGCTGAACCGCAACCTCGATCTGGATATTGATAATTATGTCTGTGTGGATTTTGAGACTGTGGCGGAGACCATCGATATTCTCGGCGGTGTAGAGATTGAGATTGAGTCCTCTGAGGAGCTGAAGTATCTGAACGAATATATCACTGCGACAAATCAGACACTGGGGACGAGTGCCTCCCAGATCAGTTCGACGGGAATGCACACCTTAAACGGTGTGCAGGCAGTGGCATATTCCCGGATACGTTACACAACAGGGTATGATTACAAGAGAACAGAGCGGCAGCGCCGTGTTTTGTCTGCTATGCTTACTCAGGCAAAAAGTGCCAACCTGTCTCAACTGAATCAACTGATTGACACTATATTTCCGGATATTCAGACGGATCTGAGCAAGAAGACGCTGTTGCCTATGGTTACTTCTCTGCTCAGCTATGACCTGTCGAGCAGCGGAGGATTCCCGTATTATAAAACGACGTGTACGCCCAGCAGCAGCATCGGAAGCGTGGTGGTCCCCTGTGATCTGGCAACGAATGTGACTCTGCTGCACGAGCAGCTTTTCGGTACGGAGGATTACACGCCGTCCAGTACGGTGCAGAGCTACAGTGATTATATTATCAGCGCGACCGGGCTGGATGCAGATGATGCGGTAATAGATGATTATACGGATGCAGATGATTTCACCGGCACTTCGGAGGCAGATGAGGAATGATCAAATTGTTTATTTGTCCGAAATGCGGCTGGGTGCGGACAGTTTCGAGAAAGAATGATGTGGAGTGTTTTAAGTGCAGCGAGACGCGGATGATTCCGTCCAGACTCGAGTATGTGAAGTATACGCAGATGTCAGAGAAGGAGCGGAGAGATTACGTGGACAGCTGGATGTATATTCATAAAAACAGCAGCACAGAGGCAGTATAGTCAGCGGAGGGGGCAGCAGAATGAAAAACAAAAGGATTGCAATCGCGCTCGGACATGACGCGTTGGGAACGACGCTCCCGGAACAGCAGCAGGCAACGAAGCGGGCGGCAAGGACGGTCGCGGATCTGGTGCAGGATGACTGTGAGATCGTGATCACGCACAGCAATGGGCCGCAGGTCGGCATGATCCACACGGCTATGTCAGAATTTCACAGATTATATAAGAATTATACGGCGACGCCGATGGCGGTCTGCTCTGCCATGAGTCAGGGTTATATCGGATATGACCTCCAGCAGGCGATCCGCAGTGAGCTGGTCGGCCGGGGTGTTTTTCGCACGGTTTCTACACTTCTGACACAGGTGACGGTGGACCCGTATGACGATGCGTTCTATCATCCGACCAAGATCATCGGCCGTGTGATGGATGCGGATGAGGCTGAGGAGGAGGAAAAGAAGGGAAATCATGTCACTCCGGTGGACGGCGGTTTCCGCAGAATCGTTGCGGCGCCGACACCGATGGAGATCGTGGAGATTGACGCGATCAACGCACTGATGGACGCCGATCAGATTGTGATCGCTGCCGGCGGGGGCGGAATCCCGGTTCTTCAGCAGGGAAAGCGGCTGAAGGGAGCCAGCGCAGTTATCGAAAAGGATCTGATTGCGGGGCTGTTGGCGGACGGTGTCAATGCAGACCGGCTGATTATCCTGACGGATGTGGAGTGCGTTTATAAGAGCTACGGAACGGATAAACAGGAGCCGATCCATATGATGTCCTGCTGTCAGGCGGAACAGTATATCGCGGACGGTGAGTTCGGCGAGGGCAATATGCAGCCGAAGATTCAGACGGCGGTCAATTTCATCGGAGAGTCCGATACCCGCTCCGTGCTGATCACGAGGCTGGACACGATCCGGGAGGCGATTCAGGGGCAGACCGGGACTGTGATACGGAGATAAATTATAATACGAAATGAAAATGAAGGCGGTTACATGACTCGCCGTACTTTTGCGAAGTATGTGCAAAAACGAATTCAACCAGGGCACATAACAGTGCCCTTCTTTGAATTGTTTCTTGCACATACTGCAAGGGGATTGTGTGTGAGTCATGTAATCGCCCTTTATGTTTTGGGTTTCATAATTTTTGTGGTTTGATGTAAGTTATTAACGGGGCCATAGCGGCGCGGGATATTGTCCGGCGGCGGTCATGTCGGCGAGGGCTTTCACGACATCGGGCTTGTCCTCGCGGTAGGTGACGCCGTACCATTTATCCGGGCAGGGAAGGATCCGGATGGTGGCTTTCTGCTCATCAAGGAGCTGAGTCACAACCGAGGGCAGGAAGTATTCGCCCTTCAGGGGATTTTTAGTCAGCGCTTCGTCCAGAAATGCCGGGAAGCGTTCCTCGGCCTCTTTGATGAAGCTTTCGGAGAATCCCCAGAGGTTCATGGAGACGATGGTGTCGCCGTCGATCTCAGTCCATGTCGCGCCGTCGTCCTCGGTAAAGCGGATGCCGCCATCATACTGAGCGATCTTGGTGCGCTCCACAACGCGGGTGAGGTTTCCCTCATTGTCAGCGGTACACACGCCGCGCGCGACAGAGCCGTTTGCGGTCACGGTGTTTTTCAGCCGGTAGCCGACCATGCAGTAGCGGTACTGTTCATCGTCCTGATGAGAGCACAGGTAATCGTAGATCAGCCGGAAGCACTGTGTGCCGTAGTAATCGTCCGCGTTGATCACGGCAAAGGGGGCGTCGATGAGACGCCGGGCTGAGAGAATCGCGTGGCAGGTTCCCCACGGCTTTTCACGGCCGTCCGGAACAGAATACCCCTCCGGCAGGTCGTCCAGATCCTGAAACGCGTAGGCAACATCCATGTATTCGGAAATGTGATTGCCGATTTTCTCCTTAAACACATCCTCAAAAGAATGCTTGATGATAAAAATGACTTTCCCGAAGCCGGCGCAGCGGGCATCGTAGAGGGAATAGTCCATGATGACTTCCCCGTGGCTGCCGACAGGGTCGATCTGTTTCAATCCACCGTAGCGGCTGCCCATACCGGCGGCCATGACGACTAAAATCGTTTTATTCATAATAAACCTCCTTTTTATAATATGATACAAGAAATACTTGATTTAAGTATAGCAAAATCGGCTCAAATGGAAAGCTTTTTTTGCTCTCTATTTCCCGG
>JAJQBV010000120.1 GCA_021203115.1 Clostridiales bacterium
CTGTCCTACGAGGACACCTTTTCTGCTTCATATGAGGAAAAAATCCCTACCGGTGATAACCGGTTTCGCCTGACCGTCTGTCTCGAATCCTCCTTTCTGACGCTCGGCCGGCCGTTGAAGGAGGGAAATTACCTTGAGGCTGATACGGTCTGCCCGGTCGTCATCGGCAGGGACTTTTACCTGCCGTTTCAGCTCATAAAACGGGAGTATACCGGTTATGAGACCGTGCGGGGAACATGGTCCGGGGAGGAGGCCGGGGAGCTGGCGCGCGAACGCCTTGAGAAATATTGTGAAAATTTAGAGGAAAATGGGGTTCAAATTTTATCAAATAGTGTTATTATAGAACAGAGCGGCGGGGAGATTTTTGCCCGGGGAGAGCTGGAGGCTCTGGTCGGGCAGGAGGAGTACCGCGAGATTCAGACGGAAGAGATGGAGGCAGAGTTACCGGATGGCGCTGGCACAGCAGACGATGGAGATCCCGATTGATCATATGGCAAATGTTTTCGGAAAGCTTGACGCATGGCTGAAGCTGATTGAGAAATATCTGGATGTGACGATGGTGGTTCGGGACAGCGGACTGAAGGTGACCGGAGCGCCGGACGCCGTGAGCAGTGCCTGCGCAGTGCTGGAGCAGCTGCTTGCCCTCTCTGCCAGAGGGAACGAGATCACGGAGCAGAATGTCACTTATGCTCTGGAGACCTCCTCTTTCAGCCGTACCGCGCTGTTGGACGCGGACAGCGAGATCATCTGCCACACCATTGACGGCAAGGCGGTCAAGCCCAAGACCCTCGGACAGAAGAATTATGTCGATCAGATTCGGGATAAGATGATCGTGTTCGGGATTGGACCCGCCGGAACCGGCAAGACCTATCTGGCCATTGCCATGGCGGTCACGGCTTTTAAGCAGGAGGAGGTCGGAAGGATTATCCTCACCCGTCCGGCGATCGAGGCGGGGGAGAAGCTGGGATTTCTGCCCGGCGACCTGCAGAGCAAGATCGACCCGTACCTGCGTCCGCTGTACGATGCCCTCTATCAGATCATGGGTCCGGAGAACTTTCTTCGGAATCAGGAAAAGGGACTGATCGAGGTGGCGCCGCTGGCGTATATGCGCGGGCGGACGTTGGACAATGCGTTCATCATTCTCGACGAGGCACAGAACACGACGCCTGCCCAGATGAAGATGTTTCTGACCCGCATCGGCTTCGGTTCGAAGATTGTGGTCACGGGGGACGCCACGCAGAAGGATCTGGCGCCCGGCACAAAATCCGGTCTGGATGTGGCGGCGCAGGTTTTAAAGAAGGTAAGTGATATCGGTTTCTGCCATCTGAGCAGCCGCGATGTGGTTCGCCACCCGCTGGTTCAGAAGATCGTCAAAGCCTACGAAGAATACGAAAACCGGCTGGCCGCGCGGGAGAGAAACAGGGCGTCCAGAACGAGAAAGCAGGGCTGATATGACGGTAAATCTGAGCTGCATGGTAAAACCGGAGTTTCATTTTCATTACAGAAAGCTGGCCGGAGAAGTGATTGCGGCCTCTCTTCGCGCGGAGCATTTTCCCTGCGGGGCGGAGGTTTCCCTGACTCTGGCGGACAACGTTTTTCTGCAGGAGATCAACCGCAGCGCGAGAGGGATCGACGCGCCGACAGATGTCCTGGCCTTCCCCATGCTGGAGTACGCAGCGCCGGCCGATTTCTCCGCTATTGAGGAGCAGTGGGCGGACTGCGCAGATCCGGATACCGGCGAGGTGATGCTGGGGGATATCGTGATCTCCGTCGAGAAGGTGCGGGAGCAGGCGGCGGCCTATGGCCACAGCGAGAAGCGGGAGTATGCTTTTCTGATTACGCACAGCATGCTGCACCTGATGGGATACGATCATATGCAGCCGGAGGAGGCGGCTGTGATGGAGGAGCGCCAGCGCGCGATATTAGACACGCTGAAAATAACGAGATAAAGAAATGGAGTACAGCTATGAAAAAATTATTGGCTATTCTGGCGGTTGGAGCGCTTAGCGTATCGCTGCTTGCCGGATGCGGAAAACAGGAGGAGACGGCGGAGGAATCCAGTATTGAGCTCAGCTTTGTCGAGACGGAGGATCTCGTTGAGGAGGAGGAAGAGGAAACGAAGGAGGGCATGCTGAGAAGCGATCTGACCGGAGAGTGGATCGATGAGGAACTCGCCGTGCAGCGCCCGGTGGCCGTGATGATCGGCAACCTCAAGGTCGCGACCCCGCAGTACGGTATCGGTTCGGCGGACATTGTCTATGAGGCGCCGGTGGAGGGTTCACTGACCCGGCTGATGGCGATTTTCCAGGATTATGAGAATGTGGAAAAGATCATGTCCCTTCGAAGCTGCCGCCTGTACTATATCGATTATGCGCTGGAGTTTGACGCGATCTATATCCATTACGGGCAGTCCTACCTTGCGGAGGATATGCTGAGTCAGTCCTATGTCAACAATTTAAGCGGTCTGGACGGAAGCATCGCTTCCATGTTCTTTAGAGATTCTGCGAAAACTGCTCCGGATAACGCCTACACCACCGGCGAGGCGATCGTGGAGGGAATCAGCACGAAGGGCTACGACACGCAGCACAGCGAGGAGTACGAGGGCCATTATCAGTTCAACGCCGACGACGGGACGGAGATCACGCTGGATGACGAGGTGGATGCGGTTGTGGTAAAGCCGGGGTATTTTGTCAACAAACCCTGGTTTGTGTATGATGAGGAGACCGGGTTATACGCGCGGTATCAGTACGGCGAGGAGCAGATCGATGCCCTCACGGACGAACAGCTGACCTATAAAACATCCTTTTTCAGGTCTGCGAGTGGTCTGTGGCGGACACGGAGGCCAACTATCTGGATGTGGAGACCGTTGGTTCCGGAACCGGATATTATGTGACCAACGGCAAGGCCATCCCTGTCACGTGGGAGAAGGAGACACAGACCGGCGCGACAAAATATTATGACGCGGACGGCAATGAGATCACACTGAATCAGGGTAAAACATGGGTGTGCATCATTCAGGATACATATGAGGAAAATGTTACATTCTACGCGAGCGAAGAAGAGTATAGCGCTGCACAGTAGGTTTTGAGGTAGTTTATGAGCGACAGGAAAAACGATGCATCGTTTCTGGTGCAGGGTTCCGTGCTGGCAGTGGCCTCCATTGTCAGCCGGATTATCGGCCTGCTTTACCGCATTCCGATGACCAATATTATCGGAGAGTATGGAAACGATTATTACAGCTGCGCATACGAGATCTACAGTATGGCGCTTCTGATTTCGTCCTACAGTCTTCCGATGGCTGTATCAAAAATGGTATCCACGCGGATGGCAAACCATCAGAAAGAGAATGCTTACCGGGTTTTCCGCGGCGCTCTTCTGATTGCTCTGGTTACGGGAACGGCCGGATGCATGATTATCTTTTTCGGCGCAGAGTTCCTGACACAGATTTTCCAGACACCGATGAGCTTTTATGCGCTTCGTGTGCTGGCGCCGACCCTGATTGTTGTCGCAGTCCTCGGGGTGCTCCGCGGGTTCTTCCAGGGCCTGGGGACAATGATTCCGAGTGCAATTTCCCAGATTTTAGAGCAGATTGTCAACGCCGTTGTCAGCGTGGGAGCCGCCTATGTCCTCTTCGGATACGGCGCACGGATCGCCGCGGTTCTCGGCGGAGACCAACACTATGCGGAGGCCTACGGTGCTGCGGGCGGGACACTGGGCACCGGCATGGGTGCGCTGGTTGGGCTGCTTTTCTGTATCTTTGTCTTTATGGGGTATCGGCAGACACTGAAAAAGGGGATTCGCCGGGAGCAGCGTCTGGGTACCGGGAAAACGGAATCGTACCGCACGATCATGAGAGTCCTGATTTTTACGATCGTCCCGATTCTTCTGAGCACGACCCTCTATAATCTGGTCTCCATCGTAGACCAGGGTCTGTTTAAAAATTTGGCCATTGCGCAGGGAAACAGCAGCGACGATGTCTCCCTCTGGTGGGGTGTGTACTCGGGATATTACCGGGTTCTTGTTAATGTACCGATCTCCATTTCCACGGCACTGGCGACGAGCAGCGTGCCGGCACTGGCAGCGGCTTTTGCGAAAAAAGACAGGGCGCAGGTTCGCAGGAAAATCGATCTGTCCATGCGTTTTATCATGGTGGTCGCCTTCCCCTGTACGGTCGGGCTGATCATTCTGGCGCATCCGATCATGCAGCTTTTGTTCCACACGACGACGGATCTGGCAGGGAATCTGATGATGGCCGGGGCGGTCAGCATCCTGTTTTACTCGATTTCCACACTGTCTAACGCGGTGCTTCAGGGGATTGACCGGATGCGGGTTCCCATCCGCAACGCGATCATCGCGCTGGCGGTTAATGCGGTGTCTCTTCCGGTTTCACTGTATGTCTTCCACCTGAATATCTATTCCATGGTCGCGGCAAACATTGTATTCTCCTTTGTCATGTGCATCCTGAACGGGAGATCGGTCCGGAAGTATTCCGGTTTTACGCCGAACATTGGGAAGACATTTGTCAAACCGGCGATCGCGGCGGTGCTCATGGGCGTGGTGGTCTATGCGGTTTATTTTGCCTTGTACCGGGTGATCGGCAGCAATGCCGTCGCCACCGTGGCGGCGATTCTGGCGGGCGTTATCAGCTACGCGGTCATTCTTCTGCTGATCAAGGGGCTGACGGAGGAGGAGCTGCGAAGCTTTCCGAAGGGAGATACGCTGATTCGGATTGCGAAAAAGTTTCATCTTTTATAATCGTATAAAATGACAGGAAATGTGAATAATACCGAAAAAGGAGTTTTTTTATGAGACAGGTTCGGATTATTCGCATTTCTTTTCTGATTTGTGCGGCGCTGACGGTCATCGCATTCTGGTCGGGCTTCTATTACGGCAGCAGCGGGACGGACGAGGTGCAGCTTGTCACGGAAAATACCACTGATATTTACAAAGAAAGCGTAACAGAAGCGGCCGGGGATGAGGTGACGGATACGGATGCCGTGGAGAGCATGACGGAGGTATCTCCCGAAACCTATTATCTGCGAAGAAACGGGAGCTATCTGTCTGTGTATCAGGGCGATTCCGCGGAGGTCTATTTTGATACCGGCATCCGGGTCAGCGATCTTCCCTATGCCTTACAGGAGGCGGCCGGGGAGGGCATTGCCTTTGAGGACCTCGGGGAACTGTACGGGTTTTTGGAGAACTATTCCAGCTAAGCTATTTTAAATCGTCGGATTCTGTGCTATACTCTTCGGAAAGGGCAGAACGGAGGATACGGTTTTGAACCAGAGCAGGAACGGGATGAATGTCTGCCGGGCGGATATCGCGGTGATCGGGGCGGGAGCGTCCGGCCTGACGGCTGCCGTCGCGGCGGCGCGGGGCGGCGCGTCGGTGGTGCTTTTGGAGCGCACCCCGGTCTCGGGGAAAAAGATCCTTTCCACGGGAAACGGGAGATGCAATTTCACCAATGAGCTGCAGCGCCCGGACTGTTACCGAAGTGATGATGCCGATCGGGTCACGGCGGCGCTGGAGTGTTTTTCATGGCGGGACAGCGTGAATTTCTTTGCAGAGCTTGGGGTTCTGACAATGGTTCGGGACGGCTATTGTTATCCCCGCAGCGAACAGGCTTCCGCCATCCGCGACGCGCTGCTTAGTGAGATGCGTCGGCTTGCGGTTCACACGGTTTTCCGGGCGGATATTCAGAGTATCCGCCGGGAGGATGCGGGCTTTTGTATTCTGACGGGGTCCGATGAGGTTACGGCCCGCCGGTATATTCTGGCGACGGGCGGGATGGCGGCACCGAAGACGGGAAGCGACGGGAGTGGATACGCGCTCGCCCGCGGACTCGGGCATACGGTGAACCGGCCGCTTCCGGCGCTGGTTCCGCTGGTCTCATCTGAGGAGTGGCTGTCCTTGACGGCGGGTGTGCGCTGTGCGGGCCGTGTGTCGCTGGCAGTCGATGGCGAGACGGAGACGGAGGATACCGGTGAGATTCAGTTTACGGAGTACGGCATATCCGGGATTCCCGTGTTTCAGGTGAGCCGCGTTGCGTCCGCCGCGTTGGCGGATGGTCGGCGCGTGGAGGCGCGGATTGATTTCCTGCCGAAGCTTTCTGCAGAGGATGTCCGCGGGATGTTATCCAAACAGGTGTCGGACTGCGGCAGTGTGAAAAACTGGCAGCAGATCCTCGGCGGACTCTGTCATAAAAAGATTGCGCAGATGATCGCACAGAGACTGCGACTTTCGGATGATCCGGTGGGCCGGCTGCCCGAATATGCGGTGCGGAAACAGTCTGAAAAGATTCTGCATCTTTTAAAGAATACCGCGCTTTGCATCACCGGCACCCGGTCGTTTGATCAGGCTCAGACCACCTGCGGCGGCGTGCCGCTTTCTCAGATCGGGGAAGATATGCAGTCGAAGATCACACCCGGTCTGTATTTTGCCGGAGAGATCCTGAATGTGGACGGGATCTGCGGCGGCTACAACCTGCAGTGGGCGTGGACCAGCGGGTATCTGGCCGGGACGTATGCGGCAGCTGCTCTTCGGGAAGCGTGAAACGGATCCGGGGGCGGTTGAAATACAGTTTTACCAGAGTGAGAGAATACATATATGTCGAAGCGAATCCAGGTCGCTCAGGTGGCGGTCCCGTTACAACATGATACCGGGCAGGTGATAAAAAAGGCATGCCGGACTGCGGGGATACCGGCGGGAGATCTCGAGGGAACCGAGATCGTCCGGAAGTCCGTGGATGCCCGCCGCAGGGACGCCCTGCGGTATACCTATACCATTGACCTGCTTGTACCGGATCATATAAAATACAAAAAAAACGACCGAAATGTCCGGGAAGTGACGATTGAAACATATCATCCCGCGCAGACCGGTCAGGCGGTACCGGCTCATCCGGTCGCAGTCATCGGAACCGGGCCGGCCGGTCTTTTTTGCGCGTATCTTCTCGCAAAATACGGGTACAAACCGCTGATTTTCGAGCGGGGGAAGCCGGTGGAGGAGCGGCAGGCGGATGTGGAGACATTCTGGGCGGGCGGCACGCTCGACCCGGAGTCCAATGTCCAGTTTGGCGAGGGCGGCGCGGGAACCTTTTCCGACGGGAAGTTAAACACCATGGTCAAGGATAAATCCGGGCGGAACCGCTTTGTCCTTGAGACCTTTGCCGCGTTCGGCGCACCGGCGGATATTCTGTACGAGAGCCGGCCGCATATCGGCACGGACATTCTGCGCGCGGTTGTCGCCAATATGAGAAAAGAGATTCTCCGCATGGGAGGATGTTATTTCTTCTCCTCCGCGGTGACGGATTTTGAGGTTCGGGATCATCAGCTGACGGCGCTGGTGGTCAACGGCAGCACGCGCGTTCCGGTCTCGGCGGCGGTTCTTGCCGTCGGTCACAGTGCCCGTGATACGTTTGCTGTTTTGAAGAAGCGTCAGGCGGATCTGTGCCCGAAGCCGTTTGCGGTGGGCATGCGGGTGGAGCATCCGCAGGAGATGATCGATGCAAGTCAGTACGGGGAGGGGGCGGACCGGTCGCTTCTTCCTCCGGCAGCCTACAAGCTGACATGGCGTGCCGGAAACGGCAGGAGCGTCTACACATTCTGTATGTGCCCCAGCGGGTATGTGGTCAATGCCTCCTCACAGGAGGGCGGCATGGCGGTCAATGGGATGAGCTATCGTGCGCGGGACGCGAAAAATGCGAACAGTGCCGTTATTGTTTCCGTGACGCCGGAGGATTTTCCGGATCCGGACGATCCCCTGTCCGGCGTGGCTTTTCAGAGGATGCTGGAGGAGCGGGCGTGGAGAGCCGGGGGAGGCCGCATTCCGCAGCAGCGCTTCGGGGATTTTGAACAGGGAATTTCAAAGGAAAATGTGGAAAGACAGTTTGCCTCCTGCACAAAGGGAGCGGCAAGGGAGACCGACCTGACGGGGATTTTCCCGGTTGCCGTCCGGGATGCTTTCGTGGAGGGAATGCACGCTTTCGGGAAGAAGATCGCCGGGTTTGACCGGACGGACGCGGTTTTGTCCGCGGTGGAGAGCCGCACCTCCTCCCCGGTGCGCATCGTCCGGGACGAGACCTTTCAGAGTAACATCCGGGGTCTGTATCCCTGCGGGGAGGGCGCCGGGTATGCGGGCGGGATCACTTCCACCGCCATGGACGGGCTGAAGTG
>JAJQBV010000086.1 GCA_021203115.1 Clostridiales bacterium
GAACAGAGACACCGGATTTTCCGCCTGCGGAAGATACGGGAGGGCTACGGCTATTCTCAGGAAGAGATTACGGATATTCTGAATATCAGTGTGTCCGCTTACAAAAAAATGGAGTCCTACGAGCGGCAGATTTCCATGGACAGTCTGGTCAAGCTGCATAAAAAACTGAAGATTTCAGCCGATTACATATTGTTTGGGGAGGAAACCGGTTCGGAGCAGGCGTGGGAGGCGGTGCTAAATTGTCCGGATCCGGATAAATTGACGATCTTTTTGAATTTGTATCGCTATTTTGCGGCGGATAAACAGAATATTTTCTCTTACGACAAGGATCAGATGCTGCGCTTTGATGAAATTTATCAGAGGATTGCGGCGGAACAGAGCGCAGAGAACGAAACGGAAAACTAGAGCGCGTGGGGACGTTTGTGGTTTCCGTTTTCTTATGGACAAAACGTCTATAAAGATAGACGCTTTGAATAAATCTAAGGGGGAAGAGTATTATGAAAAAGATGTACAAAAGTGTGGGGGAGAGAATTTTTATGGTGCGGAGTCTGCGCGGATACAGCAGAGAACACCTGGCCGAGATTGCAGATATCTCGCCCAAGTTTCTCTATGAAATCGAACTGGGGAAAAAGGGATTTTCCACATACACACTTGCAAAACTCTGCCGTGCGCTGGAGGTCAACAGTGATTATCTCCTGTATGGCTGCGGGAGACTGCAGTGCAGCAGACTCACGGAGAACGGCAGCTTTAAATAGCCGCGATTCCCGCCTTTAGCCGCTGCAGCCCGTCCTCCAGTGCGGAGCGGGGGCAGGCGATGTTCATCCGGAGGAAACCCTCGCCGGTCTTTCCGTAGGCCGCGCCGTTGGAGAGATACAGGCCGGTTTCCTTCCGGATAAAGGCGGCAAGATTTTCTCCCTTTTTCCATACATCCATGCAGTCCAGCCAGAGCAGATAGGTGGCTTCGGATGGCACTAACCGGATGGATGGAATCTCGTTTTCAATGTATTCACCGACTCGTTTCCGGTTCTCGGAGATATATGCGCGCAGCGCATCCAGCCACTCACCGCCCTCCGTGAAAGCGGCGATGCTGACGGCGGCAGCGAAAGAGTTGGGCTCCGCCACCTCGTCCGTATTCAACGCGCGCCATACCTTGTGGCAGAGGAATTTGTCCGGCACGATGACGGCGGCGCTGTGAAGGCCGGCGATATTGAAGGCTTTGGTGGGCGCAATGCAGGTGATGCTGTTGTCCCGGCAGGTCTCCGACACGGAGGCGAAGGGGATGTAGCCGCGTCCGGGCTCCGTGAGGTCACAGTGAATCTCATCGGAGATGACAATCACATGGTGACGGGCGCAGAGCTCCCCGATGCGTGCGAGCGTATCCCGGTCCCAGATCTTCCCAATGGGGTTGTGCGGGTTGCAGAGAATCATCATGCTCGTCTGCGGGTTCGCCAGCTTGTTTTCCAGATCCTCCCAGTCGATGCGGTAGGAGGCGGTTTCCCGGTCATAAATCAGGGGATTTTCCAATACGTTCCGCCCGTTGTTCACGATGCAGTTGAAAAACATGTTGTAGACCGGCGTCTGGATCAGGACATTTTCTCCGGGGGAGGTCAGCTTCCGCACGGAGGTCGAGATCGCGGGGATCACGCCGGTGCAGAAAATCAGCCAGTCCCGCTCAATGCTGAGAGCATGGCGCGTGTCCCACCACCGGATGATGGAGGTGTACCATTCCTCCGGAAGCAGGGCATAGCCGAAGATGCCGTGATCCAACTGCTCCTGAATGGTAGCGCGAATCGGCGGCGCCGTCTGAAAATCCATATCTGCTACCCACATGGGCAGTTCATTTTCGGCAACCTTCCATTTCAGGGAGGAGGTGCCGCGGCGGTTGATGACCGTATCAAAATCGTATGTCATATCAAAGCTCCTTATATGCTGTGTAATTGCAGGTTTTCTCAGACATCAGCATCTGCAGATAATCTTCGTTTTATCCGGGTCGATTTTATCCTTTTCCATGATGAGTTCCCCGATGCTCTCCGCCGTGATCGTGCCGGAGGAGGGATTCAACACGCTGTCAACCCGCGAGGAGATCTCGGCGTCCACAGAGGAATACTCGAAGGTCAGCGTCGTGTTGACGAGCTTGCAGTTGCGCATCACAAGGTTGTCGATGTAGCACAGTCCCTGAAGGCTCTCGATGGTGCAGTTAATCAGGGTCAGATTTTTCGCGTTCCATCCGAGATATTCGCCGGTGATGAAGGAGTCCTCCACGGTGATATTTTTCGAGTTCCAGAACGCGTCTTTGGAGAGCATTTTTGCGTTACGGATGCGGGCGTTTTTCACCCCGTCAAAGGAATAATTGCCGACCAGTGTGAAATCGTCAATCTCCATGTCCGCGCAGTTCATGGCGAAGTAGTCGCCCTTCGCGTAGACATGCTGGAGCGTGACATCCGAGCAGCTCCAGAGCGTCTCCGCCGCGTCGGAGAAAGAGACGGTATCCAGCGTCAGATCCTTACACCAGCGGAAATTCTTGGGCGCCTCGATCACGCAGTCCTTCACGGAGATATCGTTCGTGTACCACACGCCGGCCCGGGCCATCTCGAACCATGTCGTCCGCTCGGCGCGGATGTGGTCACAGTACCAGAGGGGATATTTCCACCGGAACATGCAGTCGTACAGGGAAATATTGCTGCTCTCCTTTAATGGAGATTCCCCGTCGTCAAAAATCGTATCATAAATCGTAAGGTCTTTTGAGGAGAACAGTGCGCGTTCTCCGGTTAAAAATTGCTGATGAATTACTTCAGACATTTTATCATCCTTTCTGCTGTTATTGAGGTCTGTTTGTGATTATTCAGAGTCAGGCTCGAAAATGCTGTGCATTTTCTCGCTGTCGCGTTCTCGCCAGATAAATTTGTACAAAATACAGCTTACGGATGCAAGCATCCGACACTGTTTTTTTACAAATTTACCTGACTCTGAATAATCACGCACATTGTATCAGATTGGAGAACAATAATCCAGATATTTATTTTTGTGAAAGCGAAGTTCGGGCGTTCCTTTTGACCTTGCCCTGTGTTATACTGTGAGCATGTTCGGAACATGCGGTTTTGTGCTGCGGAGGAAAAGTGAAATGAGTGAATGGCAGAGACAGCACCGGTATATCACGCCGGTCAATATCACATTTGCGCTGATTAATGCAGCGGTTTATCTTGTGCTTGAGATCATGGGCGACACAACGAGCGCGTCCTTTATGTATGAGCACGGTGCGATGTACCCGACGGCGGTTCTCATTGAAGGGGAGTGGGGGCGTCTTCTGACCTCCTCCTTTCTCCATTTCGGGCTGCCGCACCTTTTGAATAATCTGGTGCTTCTGGTCTGCCTCGGCAGTTATCTGGAGCGGGCATATGGGAAGATCCGTTTCCTTATTTTATACCTCGTCTGCGCGGTGGGCAGCAGTCTCGTCTCTCTGGGGCACATGGTGTACACCGGAGAGATCGCGGTGTCGGGCGGGGCCTCTGGTGTGGTCTTCGGGATGATCGGCGCGCTGCTTTTCCTTGTTTTGAAAAATAAGGGGCGGTTTGAGGACCTCTCGCTGCGGCGCTTTCTCCTGATGATGGCGCTGTCGCTGTATTACGGATTTTCCACGACGGGGGTGGACAATGCCGCGCATGTGGGCGGCCTGATCATCGGATTTTTGCTTGGGATTGTCTTTTCCCTGATAGAGAAACTGGCGCGAGCGCTGCGGCCGAGGGTATGACGGGAGGAAAATATTGCATAAAAACGAAATTATCAAAATATACGGAACCGAATATAAGGAGATGACGAAAACACTTTTGGCGAAGGCAAATCTGGCGGCACAGATTCCGTCGCCGGGCATCCGGATCGGGATCAAGCCGAATCTGGTCTCGCCCACACCGGCGGACTACGGCGCGACGACCCACCCGGAAGTGGTGGCCGGCATCATCGAGTATCTGCAGGAGCACGGATTCGACCGTATCGTGGTGCTGGAGGGCGCATGGGTGGGAGATAAGACCTCGGAAGCCTTTGAATACTGCGGATATCGGGCGTTGGAAGAGCAGTACGGGGTGGAATTGTGGGACACTCAGACGGATTCTTTTCATGAGAAGGATTGTGCGGGGATGAAGCTTCATATCTGTGATATGGTGGATCAGATCGATTTTCTGATCAATGTGCCGGTGCTGAAGGGGCACTGTCAGACGAAGATCACTTGCGCCCTGAAAAACAGCAAGGGGCTGATTCCGAATTCGGAGAAGCGGCGGTTCCACACGATGGGTCTGCACAAGCCCATCGCGCACCTCGGCGCGGGGATTCATCAGGATTTTATCGTGACAGACCACATCTGCGGGGATCTGGATTTTGAGGAGGGCGGCAATCCGGTGGTCCGCAACTGCGTCATGGCGGCGCGGAATCCGGTGCTGATGGACGCCTATGTCTGCCGTCTCCTTCACTATAGCGTATCGGATGTGCCCTATGTCGGGATGGCGCAGCAGCTTGGCGTGGGGAGTGCTGATCTGGATTCGGCACAGATCATCACGATTGGAGAAGAGCGGGAGGAGGAGATTACTGCGCGGAAAAGAGTGCTGGCGGTGGAGTACGCGGTGGAGGAGGTAGACTCCTGCAGCGCCTGTTACGCCTCCCTGATTCCGGCGCTTGACCGGCTGCGGACGGAAGGTCTGCTGGAAAAGCTGGAGGAGAAAATCGCCATCGGTCAGGGGTACCGTAAAAAAAGCGGGCGTCTGGGCGTGGGGCTTTGCACGGCAGGCTTTGATGTCTGTGTCCGGGGCTGCCCGCCGACCGAGGAGCAGGTCTATCGGGAATTAAAGCAATATATTTTACGGAACAAAACGGAAAAGGAGAGGGAGAGACGATGAAAGAAGCAAGGATAAGTATTGATCGGGATTACACGGTTGCGGAGACAGACCCGCGCATCTACGGGTCCTTCATCGAACATCTGGGGCGCGCAGTCTACGGGGGCATTTACCAGCCGGAGAGCCCGCTGTCGGATGAGCGCGGATTTCGGAGGGATGTTCTTGAACTGATCCGCGAGGCGCGCGTACCGCTGGTGCGTTATCCGGGCGGCAATTTTGTGTCGGGATACCACTGGGAGGACGGCGTCGGACCGAAGGAAAAGCGGCCGTCCCGTCTGGAACCGGCATGGAGCGTGATTGAGAGCAATCAGTTCGGCTTAAATGAGTTTATGGAATGGTGCCGGGCGGCGGGAACGGAGCCGATGATGGCGGTCAATCTGGGAACGCGCGGCGTGGAGGACGCAAAAAATATCATCGAATACTGCAACATAGAGAAGGGATCGTATTACAGCGATCTCCGGCGGGCGCACGGCGTGGAAACGCCTCACAATATCCGGCTCTGGTGCCTCGGAAATGAGATGGACGGTCCGTGGCAGATGGGGCACAAGACGGCGGATGAGTACGGCCGCACGGCGGAGGAGGCGGGACGGATCATGCGGATGGTCGACCCCGATATCGAGCTGGTCGCCTGCGGAAGCTCCAGCCTCGCCATGCCGACCTTCGGGAGCTGGGAGGAGACTGTGCTGGAGCACTGTTATGATCAGGTGGATTATCTGTCCCTCCACACCTACTACGGCAACCCGGAGGACAACACGCCGGACTTTCTGGCAAGCAGTCTGGCTATGGATGATTTTATCCGCTCGGTGGTGTCGATCTGCGACTGCGTCAAGGCGAAAAAGCGCAGTAAAAAGCAGATCAACCTGTCATTTGACGAGTGGAATGTCTGGTATCACTCGAATGAAGAGGATAAAAAACTGGAGCGGTGGATACAGGCGCCGCATCAGCTGGAGGACATTTACAACCATGAGGATGCGCTGTTGGTCGGGAGCATGCTGATTACGCTCCTGCGCCATGCGGATCGCGTGAAGATCGCCTGCCTTGCACAGCTGGTCAATGTCATCGCGCCCATCATGACCTCGGACACCGGAGCGTGGCGGCAGACGATTTTTTATCCGTACATGCATGCCAGCGTTTACGGGCGCGGGACGGTGCTGAATACGGTGGTGAAGTCTCCCTCCTATGAAAGTGTTTACGGGGATGCGCCCTATCTGGATGCGGTCGCCGTGGCGGATGAGGAGAGGGAGACCCTGACAATTTTTGCCGTGAATAAAGACATGGCGGAGGAGCTGAGCGTGACCTGTGATCTTCGCCAGTATGCGGGCTATGAGATTCTGGAGCATCTGGAGCTGACCCACACAGACCGGAAGGCCGTGAACACGCAGGCGGCGCCGGACGCGGTGAAGCCTTCCGCGAGCAGCCGCAGCCGGATTGATGCGGGGAGGCTGACGGCTGTCCTGTCCGCGGGGAGCTGGAATGTGATCCGGCTGAGCAGGGGGAAGACGGCCGGAAAGTGATTCGGTTTTCCGGACAGGCAAATGATAATGGGAATGACGGGAATCCGACAAAACCGGGGGAATCTGATGGTTGATTTTGTAATGACAGGAGGATAGAATACCCATATATTTATGAAAGTGTCGTCAATAGACAGACTTGTGACATGCTTGCATGGCTAAAAGTCTGACTATTAGACGACCAGACCGATATGAGCAAGTAGCACGATAGTGCGGATTGCGAATACGGTTGGCGATTGCGGGAGTTTGCAAGAACGGAGCAATCGACTTTCATAATATAATGATATAAAGGGGAGAAAATGTATGCCGATCAAGATACCGGATTCGCTGCCGGCCACTGCCGTTCTGGAAAGTGAAAATATCTTTGTGATGACGGAATACCGCGCGATCCATCAGGACATCCGTCCCTTAAATATATTGATTTTAAATCTCATGCCGACAAAGGAAGTGACGGAGACTCAGCTTCTGCGCAAGCTCTCCAACACGCCGCTGCAGCTCAAGGTGGAGTTTTTGCAGACCTCCACTTACACGCCGCAGCATGTGGACTCACAGCACATGGAGTCCTTTTATACGACCTTTGACAAGGTGAAAAACCGCTGGTTTGACGGCATGATTATCACCGGCGCGCCGTTGGCGGATGTGGCCTACGAGAATGTCTATTACTGGGATGAGCTCTGCACGATCATGGACTGGGCGAAGGCGCATGTGCACTCCACCCTCCATATCTGCTGGGGAGCCCTCGCGGCGCTATATTATCACTATGGCGTGCCGACGGTGGAATATCCGGAGAAGCTCTCCGGCATTTATCCGAACCGCGTATTGAAAAAGAGCTCGCCGTTGTTCCGCGGGTTTGACGATGTGTTTCAGGCGCCGCATTCCAGAGAGGTCGGCGTGCTGGAGGAGGATGTCCGGAAGGTGCCGGGACTGGAGCTGATCGCGGACAGCGAGGCCGGCGGTCCGACGATCTTAAAGACCACGGACTCCAAATATTTCTTTGCGCTCTGCCATCTGGAGTATGACTCGGACACGCTGGCACTGGAGTATCAGCGGGATCTGGAGAAGGGAATAAATCCCCATATCCCCTGCAACTATTTCCCGGACGACGACCCTTCAAAGAAGCCGGTCGTGAACTGGCGGTCTGCGGGGCAGTTGCTGTTTTCAAACTGGATTAATTATTATGTGTACCAGACGACGCCGTATGATATCGGCGGACATGTGGGGAAATAGGGGGAAAAGCAGAATATTCGCGAAAATCCCTTCTGCCGGGAAAATGATGATTCCGACAGGAGGGATTCGTTTGTCTTATGGAAATATTTGTCATTTGTCAGGCCGGTTGCGAATCATATTATACTGCATCCGGGGTTATTTCCCGAATCAATTTCTGAATGTAGTCTGGGGACTCCTCCAGAGCATCTGCGATCTGATCCACGGACTGACCTTTCGCAAGCTTCTTGCGGATTTGGGCACATAATTTTTGTTCTTCTCCCTGAGAAATACCCTCATTTTTTCCTGCTGTGTAGATGGTTTTTGCTTCATACTCTAATACTTTTCCACCCATAACAGATTTCACTCCTTTCGCGACATTGGTGTATTTTGCCGCGAGATGGTCTACGACATTCGCGGACATTTCCAAAATAATTTTCCGGTAATAAAAGCTTAATTTTTCCTGTTCTACAAGAATTTCAAGCCGTTCTGCGATGGAGGCAAACTCGCTTTTCAGTGCTTCCAGTTTTTCCTCATCCGCATTATACTCTTCCAATCTCCGGTCATAGGTAAA
>JAJQBV010000043.1:0-4421 GCA_021203115.1 Clostridiales bacterium
ATACATAGCATTTTTACAGGTTATTTTGTATACGTTGGTCTTTCTCCATAGCAAAGGATATCCTGTCCTCCAGTACGTCGATGGCACTCTGGCAATTTTACAAGATGAGTTTGTTAGACAAGAGCAGCCATATCGACTGCTCTATGTCTACTTTTACAATCTCTTTTCTAAATATGTCTCGGTAGCTTTTACAAACTCTTCTGCCTGTCGAATCTGATTTTCCGCGTCCTCTTTCGAAGCCAGAAAGAAATCCTGATAATCACACCTTTCCCGGATTCGATATGCCTTATCAATGATTTTATAAGTGTCACTCGCAAACTCACCTGTATGAACAAAGTAACGATTAAAATATCCTATTACCCGAGAGTGCTTCGACGAATCATATCCTTTTATAATATTTACCGCACGAATACAATGAAAAATAGCATAATATGACCGGTTGATTGATGCCTTAAGGAGTCCTTCTTTATAATTGCTGATTGCAGCTGCAAGATCCTCTTTCGCACGTTCCATACGATACCGGGACAGTGTCGCAATATCAAGCGGCATACAACACAACCCCTTCCTCTGAAACATTTCTGTAAAACGGAGATACATTCTTCCAATCATTGTACTCCTGATAGCTAACATCAATAATTGAAAAAACTTCTAAATACTTCAATGCCATTTCTGTAGAAACATCGGAAAGTTTATCCCAAAAACTACGCAATACAGCACTGTCACCATCTACAAGAACCATAATATCAATATCTGACCCTTCCGTCTGCGTCCCTCTCGCAACAGAGCCATATAGAATAACCGCTCTCAACTTATCGCCATACGCTTGCCGGAGAAGCTCAGAAAGTTCCTGCAGCATATTTTTTAACTGATTACTACTCATTTGATCCATATCTGTTCATCCTCCTCTGAGTCTTCCTTTCAAAGGCAATTATAGCAGATTCCTGTCATTGTTACACTCTTTTTTCAAAAAATCTTATCTTTTCGATTTATTCGTCGGAATAAATGCATCACACTGTCGTCTAAAACATTTGCCATGTGAATCGCTTCTGTGTTATAAATAACAGGAGATTATCTAACAGACCGGAGTGGAAAACGATATGGTAGATCAGAATACATTTTTAGAGGCCTTGCGGGAGGCCGCAGAAATCGCCCGAAACTCGGACACCGCATTGAGTCCGGAGGAAATTCACCGTTATTTTGAGGGTATGGATCTGACCACAGAGCAGGAGGCAATGATATCCCGATATCTGGAAAAGCCGCTTGAGCCGGAGGAAGAAGAGACTGAAGATCCGAATGACGAAACGAACGACGCCTCTCTGGATCAGCTCTCAGACTCCGCCTACTATCATATGTATCTGAATGAAGTTCGGGAAAAGGGTACCGGCTCGAAAGAGCAGCTTCTGGAATTATACAGAAAGCTGATCGCCGGGGAAGATGCCGCCGAGCAGATTGCGAACGGGTGGCTGATGCGGATTATCCGCATGGCGGAGTTTTATAAAGAAAATCCGGTGAATATGCAGGATCTGATTCAGGAGGGCAATATCGCATTGTGGATTGCGCTCGGCGAAATTTCCGGAGCGATGGCGATTTCCGAAGTTGACAGTTATCTGGAAAACCGGGTGAGAAATGCCTTTGAGGAGTATATTCGTGAAACGGCCGGAAATGTAGACCACGCGCAGGCAGTGCTGGCAAAAGCAGGGCTTCTGCACGAGGCTCAGGAAGTGCTGGCAAAAGAAAACGGCCGGGCACCCTCCCTGCGGGAGCTCAGTGAATATACGCATATATCCGTCGAGGAAATTCAGTCCATTCTGGCTCTGTATGAGCAGCAGGAGAACTGAGTCCGCCAGGGATGCGATTGCAAATAATGGTTAAAATTGACATTACCGCACGGATGAATAAGCTGTCCCGCAATCACCCCATACTATCAAAAACAACGGAGGGATGGTTCGTGGACAGGGAATTTATGATAGATTTTTATGAAATCTACTATGACGACCCACTCTACGCAGCACTCGACGTCGACAAGGATTATGAAAAGGATCAGAGGGACCTGATTCAGGCGGAGTCAGAGCTGCTCCAACTGATCGGCGGCTCCAAAACACCTGCGGGAGAGAAGCTGAAGGAATGCGTCGGGCTGGCAATAAATATCAGCGGATATATCGGGCTGGATTCCTATTTGCAGGGTGCGGCGGACAGGGAGAAAATGATACGGTAAAATGATAACAGATTGGACTTTTGGAGAAAAATGATGTTGGAATTACAGACAGGACGCCCTGCGTCAAATGAAGGACGGCTGGAGAAAGAAATCCGCGTGTATGATTTTCTGGATTCTCTGCAGATTATGTACCAGCGAGTGGATCATGAGGCGGCGATGAATATGGAGGTATGCGAGGCGATTGATCAGGCTTTGCAGGCGACCATATGTAAAAATCTTTTCCTTTGCAACCGTCAGGAAACGGATTTTTATCTGCTGATGATGCCGGGGACAAAGAAGTTCAAAACGAAAGATCTTTCAAAACAATTGGGCGTCAGCCGACTGTCCTTTGCCTCAGAAAAATATATGGAACAGTTTCTGGACATCACGCCGGGATCGGTCAGCGTGATGGGGCTGATGAACGACAGCGATCACCGGGTACATCTGGTGATTGATGAGGATGTTCTCGCAGGGGAATATGTCGGCTGTCACCCGTGTATCAATACGTCCAGCTTAAAGCTGAAGACGCAGGATCTGATAACAAAGATTTTGCCGGCGATGGGGCATAAGCCGATTGTGGTGCATCTGGAGATTACCGAATAAAAGGCTTCGAATAACCCCTTAAACATACCGCAGGATTTCGTCCGCCGTTTTCAACACCACCGTGGCTCCGTTCCTGCGCAAAAAATCCTCCCCGCGGAATCCCCAGCCCACACAGATACAATCCAAACCGGCATTCTCCGCCGTTTGGATATCAACCTCGGAATCACCGATGTAAAGGGCATCCTTTTTCTCTGTCCCGGTATGATCCAGCACGGCATAAACGGCATCCGGCGCCGGTTTTTTCCGGATATCCGCCCGCTCTCCGAGCGCCATATCAAATAACCCGTCAAAATATTGGATACAGAGCTGCTGCACGGCAAAATCCGCCTTATTGGAGACGACGGCTGTCAAAACCCCTCTGTCCCTCAGCGCGGAAAGGATTTCCGGAATCCCATCATACGGACGGGTTTTATTGGAACAGTTCTGTCTGTAATGCTCCGTAAAATCTTCCAGTACACGCTCCGCCATATCCGCCGGTGTATTCGCAGGAACCGCCCGCTCTATAAGCTTTCGGATTCCGTTCCCCACAAAACCGCGCACTTCGAAAATGCTTCGCTCTGGAAAACCGGATTTTTTCAGGGCAAAGTTCACGCTGTCCGTCAAATCCGCCAGCGTGTCTAAAATTGTTCCGTCCATATCAAAAATAATCAGCTTATAACGCATAAATCCCGTAAAATAATTTTCTGCCCGCCGCGTATAGTCCCGCTCCAGCATCTTCACATGAGACAGGAACTGCGCATCGTCAAAATACTTTGCCTGCCGCGGACACTTCCGCACACACGCTTGACACTTGATGCAGACTCCGTTCACTTCCATGTCCGCGGCAATGCTTCCCATCGGGCATACATTCACACAGATCCCGCAGCGATCGCAGATTGAGAAATCTGTCTGCGGCTTTGCTTTCAGGAATTTTGCAGGAGTGCCGTCCTCCTTCAAGGGCGTATAATACGGCCCGACCGCGGCCTGATTCCCAAGAGGGCTATCCTCAGCAAAAATCGGATCCTGACATCTGTCTTCCTCAATCGATTTTGCCAGATTCTCCGCAAATGTACGAATCTCTGCCGTGTCCCGTTCATCCGGACGGCTCGCGGCAAGCGTCTTTGAAAATGCGTGGCGGCTCACCGCCGCCGCAGCTCCGATGAGATGAAACCCGCAGTCGCGCATGATCAGGCAAAGCTCTGTCAGCGCATCGCCGTAACTGCGATTGCCGTACACTACCACGGGAACCGCCAACGTATCCTCCCCGATAAAGCACCGCTGATAATCCGGCATGATTTTGTTCGGCAGACGCCCCGCATAAACCGGCGAAGCAATGATCACAAGATCCTCTGCCGAAAAATGATAGTTCTTCTCCCTCGCCGACGGTAAAGTAAAATCAATCTCCTCGCAGGGAAGCCCCAACAGCTGCCCAAGATCATTCGCCAACATGGTTGATATCTTTTTCGTTCCTCCCGTCGGGCTGAAGAAAACGGTAACGATGCGTTTGATTTTCATTCAATTTCTCCTCACAATTATTCTTCCGGTTCTTCATTATACCAATCAATGAGAATCTATTCAATCCGAAAATTCAAGTTGAAATGCATCCGTCAGATGGTGTATGCTGTATCCGATAAACCCTTAAATC
>JAJQBV010000043.1:4431-8163 GCA_021203115.1 Clostridiales bacterium
AATATCTGAAGCAGAAAGATAAACGTATGGCAAAGGTAATTGATCAGGTCGGGATAGTCAGGCGGGAAATCGATCCTGATCTGTTTTCCTCGGTCGTTCATCAGATTGTCGGCCAGCAGATCTCAACCAAGGCACTGGCCACCATCTGGCAGCGGATCAACAGCGGACTCGGCACAGTAAATGCCGAAACGATACTTTCTGCCGGAGCCGAAGGCCTGCAGTCCTTCGGGATGTCATTCCGAAAGGCCGGATATATCACGGGCTTTGCCGAAAAAGTAAAAAACGGCGCCTTTGACCTGACAGGCATATGGGAGATGTCCGACGAGGAGGCGATCGCGGAGCTAACCGCCCTCTCAGGCGTCGGCGTCTGGACCGCCGAAATGATTCTCCTGTTCTGCATGCAGCGCCCCGATGTCTTCAGCTACGATGACCTTGCGATCCGCCGCGGCCTGCAGATGGTCTACCACCACCGCGCGATCAGCCGGCAGCTCTTTGAAAAGTATCGACGCCGTTTCAGCCCTTACGGCAGTGTCGCGAGCCTGTACCTCTGGGAAGTTGCGGGCGGCGCGGTGCCGGATCTGTAGGCAGGCCGCAAACCAAAATCACACTACAAAAGAGGGAAACCGACGGCAAATCACCCGTCGGCTTCCCTCTTTTCATATATCAAAATCTGCTTTACGTCTTAATCAGGAAATCATAATCCCTCCCACCGTCGATACTCCGGAGCCTCCACTCCGAAAGGCTCCACCAGCTTAGCCGCAATATGGTACACCATCTCGTCAATGGTTTTCGGCCGGTGATAAAAAGCCATCATGGGCGGAATGATGAAGACGCCCGGAATCAGGGACAGTTCCTGCATGTTCCGCAGGTGAATGGCATTGAGCGGCGTCTCCCTGGCTGCAAGGACGAGCGGCCTGTGCTCCTTCAGCGTCACATCCGCCGCGCGGAGCAGCAAATTGTCCGAGTAGCCGCTGTGGATACCGGCAACGGTCTTTATACTGCAGGGGACGATCAGCATTCCCTCCGTCCGGTAGGATCCGCTGGCCGGCCTGTCTCCGATATTCCGGATATCTGCCACCTGATCTGCCATCCCGTACAGATCCGGAACAGACATAATACCCTCCATCTCCTGATGAAATGTCAGCTTTGCACTGTCTGTCATGATCAGCGTTATCTCAAACTCTCCGGATTCACGAATCAATTCCAGACATTTCACCAGTATCGGCATACCGCTGGCTCCGCTTGCCCCCACAATCAGTCTCTTTTCCATCGCCTGTTCCCCTTCTCTTATCCTTTGCACGCCGAGTTATCTTCGGCCTGTTTTATCATCCATTCCAACCGACAAGTGTTCGGCGGACACCGGACAACCGCCCGGCGCCGCCGATCTTATAGAGGGTTTGACAAATAAGCTTACTATCTCAGATCCGGCACCCACTTCGTCGGATCCACATCCATAAACTGTGCCCTGCGGAACTGCTCTTTGAGCGGGAATGGCACGGTACAGTCATAGATCATCTTGCAGCTGATACCCACATCCAGAATGGAGGGTGAGTATGTCGGCCGCGCACTGGGATCCAGCGGATGACAGCGCACACCGGGAATCTTTATGATATCCACATCCCCCTGAAAACGGGTGTTCATCGCCCAGAGCACATCATTTGTGTCAAAAATATCCACGTCCTCGTCCACAAGGAAGATATTTTTCAGCTCTGAAAACGCAGAGAACGCCAGCAGCGCTGCCTGCCGCTGCTTTCCTTCGTCCGTGTGCACCTGCTTCCTGCACTGCATCACAGCCATATATTTTCCGCCGCCCGCCGAATGGGCATAGACATTCTTTACAATGCCGGGCATCGCCTTCTCCACCATCTCAAGAATACTGGCTTCCGTGGGAATCCCTGCCAGATTGACATGCTCCTCTGACGGCCCGATCACGGTCTGCATGATCGGATTTTTTCTCGTGGTCACGGCTTTTACCTTAATCAGCCAGCACTCGGAGGATGCCTCCCCGGTATATCCCGGAAATTCCGGCATGGCATAGCCTGTGTTCGTATTCTGATCCTCCTGCACATGAACGCCCGGAACAATCTCACCCTCGATGACATATTCCGCGTTGGCAATGGCCCGCTCATTGACGGTCAGACACCGGCAGAGCTTCACCGGCTCTTTGCGGATGGCGCCCGCCACAGCCAGCTCATCATATCCGAGAGGCGTTGTGGGCGGTTCAAAACAGGCTCCCACCTCGATTGCCGGATCCACACCGATGGACACCGAGATCGGAAGCGGCTGGTTTAGCTCCGTCGCACGCTCCGCCATGGCGCCGATATGACGGCTGCCCGGCTGGAGAAAGATAGAAATCTCATCCCTCGACTGGATACACATACGGTGAATCGTAATATCGGATTTCCCAGTATCGGGATGCGTTGCGTAGCACATTCCCATCGTGATATACGGGCCGGCATCATCCGGCGTGTTCGTCGGCGCCGGAACCAGCCGGAACAGATCAAAATCCGGATCCTCCGCGCGGTACACGATTTTCTGACAGGGAGCCGGTTCCTCAGACAACACCGGTTCCACCGGATTTGTCGCCGCGCTCCTTAACAACTGGCCCAGATCTTTTTTGTCACATCCCAGAAGAGCCGCCACCCGCTCCCGGCTGGCCAGCAAACCGATGGAAACACTGGCTCCGGGATGGCCTTTGATATTGTGAAACAGCATGGACGGCCCGTTTTGTCTGGTCGGCCGCATAACCGTACCGCCGGCGCCCACATGACGATACACACCGGCCAACTCCGCATGGGGATCCACCTCCACATCCGTCTCCACCAACTGCCCCGGCATTGTCTTTAACAATTCCAGTGCCGATCGTAAATCTCTTACCTGATTCATCAAGGTTTCCTCCTTTTTCTCACTGTTTATTTATCGCGTGCCTTACACTGTCTTTCAGCATAACCGTCTCTCCGCAAAGCTCCAGCTCTACCGGCTGTGTGCCGGACAGATTTTTCACAGCCACCTCAGTTTTCGCCACAGTCACCCGCAGGACCTGTCCCTTCCAGAAAATCTCATACCTCAGCTTCTCCCACGCATCCGGCAGGACAGAATCAATGCGCAGCTTTCCTCCGAGCATCCGCAGCCCGCCAAACCCGTAAACCGCTCCCTGCCAGATACCGCCGAAGGAGGCGGCATGAATTCCGGCATCTGAGGTTGTCATCACCGGTCCGAGGTCGATGTCCTCCGATTTGCGGAACAGATCATACGCCATCTCCCTCTCCTTCATATCTGCTGCCAGAACCGCATGTGTACAGAGAGACAGGGAGGAATCGTGGAGCGTCCGGTCACCGTAGTATTTCCATGTGGCCTTCTTTACCTCATGGGGGAACAGATCCTCCAGCAGGAAGAACAGAACCAGCACATCTGCCTGCTTGCTCACCTGTATCTGGTTGATCTGCGTCAGATTGTAGTCCCTCATGATTCCTGCCACAAAATCCTGCGCCTTATATTTTGAGAGATTGATGTCCTTCAATGTCAGGTAGGTAGAATCCTGCGGCAGTACCCCGCATTCATTGGGAACCGGCAAAAACACCTTATCCACCTTCTGCGACCACAGGGCATACGCCTCATCCAGATTCAGTTTCTCATTTAACCGGTCAAACCGCTCCTGCTGCTCCTTCTTCAGCACGTCATAGTATTCCATCGCCTTCCGTATATTCCAGACGGCCAGATAGTTGGTAAACG
>JAJQBV010000132.1 GCA_021203115.1 Clostridiales bacterium
TTTTAACAGGTCTTGTTTTTGTGCTCACCTACTGGCTAGGGTGTGAACTGTAACGGTTTAACTCCGCCTATTTTGAACACTCCTATCTGGCGGAGAAAACCGGGTCGACGCTGGCGATCGGGCAGGATCTCGTGGTGGAGGATGATGTCCTCTACTTTAAGGACTATTCCGGGAAAAAGGAGCGTGTCGGCGCGGTCTATCGCAGGATCTCGGATGATTATCTCGACCCGATGAACTTTAAGCCGGAGTCGCTGATCGGCGTGCCGCACATTTACGATGTCTTCCGCAAGGGGAATGTGGCGCTGCTCAATGTGCCGGGCAACGGCGTGGCGGACGACAAGGGCATTTACTATTTTGTCCCGAAGATGATCCGCTACTATCTGGGGGAGGAGCCGGTTCTCCACAATGCACCGACGTACCTGCCGTTTTACGAGGAGGATATGGCCTATGTGCTGGAGCACTTTGACGACCTTGTGCTGAAGGATGTGGCGGAGGTCGGAGGCTACGGCGTGGTGTTCGGAAACACGATGACCAGGCCGCAGAAGGAGGACTTCATCTCTCTGCTGAAGGCGGAGCCGCGGCGGTTTATCGCGCAGGAGATCATTGATTTTCTGGATATGGAGGTCCTCGACGGCGATCAGATCGTGCAGCGCAAGGCGGACCTGCGGGCGTTTGTCCTGATGGCGGATGAGCCCATGGTGTGGAAGAGCGGCCTGACGCGGTTTACCCGGAACCCGGATTCCTTTATCGTCAATTCATCACAGGGAGGAGGATTTAAAGACACATGGGTACTATCTCATTAGAGCATATTGACAACTTATTCTGGCTGGGGCGCTACACGGAGCGGGTCTACACGACGCTCAGTCTGTATTTTGACAGTTATGATTCCATGATCGACATGGCGGGAGATTACCGGATTTTCTGTGAAAAGCTGGATATCCCGGACATCTACGGCGGGGCGGAGGAGTTTCGCAGGAGATATCCGTTTGACGCGGAGGATCCAAACTCCATCCTGAGCAATATGACGCGCGCCTATGTCAACGGCATTATCATGCGGGAGATCCTGGGCAGCGAAGCGCTGGCCTACATACAGATGACCATCTATGACATCCAGGCAGCGAAGGTCAGCGAGGCGCCGCTGCTTGCACTGCAGGACGCCATCGACCACATCATGGCTTTTTGGGGGATCATGGATGACAAAGTCGACAATCCGCAGGTGCGCAATGTCTTAAAAGCCGGTAAGCGGATTGAGCGGATTGATCTTTACGCGCGGCTCGGCAGGGATGGCGAGTCTGTCCTTCGGGAGCTGGAGCGGCTGGCGCCGCGGGTTGCGCAGAGCGGCATGCGCTACCATCGGGAATACCTCGATGAGATCCGGGAGATCGCGGAGACGAAGCCGGTGGATGAGTACCGGATCGTGTCGCTGATTGAGGATCTCGTAATTATGATGTAGAGGATCTTTTATAACTAAGGGGGATAATCTGTGAGAGAACTGCATTTTATCTATCAGATGAGCCTGATGTTTTCCGAGCCGGCGTCACAGCACAATTATACGCTGAAATGCTTTCCGAAGAGCGACGAAGTGCAGCAGATCGAGGGGATCCGGATTTTTCTGGATCCGGAGAGCCATAATTTTACAAGTATTGATTCCTTCGGGAATCAGACACTCTGCGGTGTGGTTGAGCAGCCGCACCGCCTGTTCCGGATCACGGTACAGGGACAGGCCAGAACGGGGCTGCGGCCGGGGCGTGCCGCGGCGGAGAAGGAGCTGGGCAAGTACCGCTATCCTTCCTATTATACGAAAGCGGGGGATTCGATCCGGACATACTGGCGGAAGCACCCGGTTTTCGGCATGTCTGCCCGTGAGGCGGCGGTCTATTATATGAACCTTCTGTATCAGGACATGCTGTATGCGCCGGGCAGCACCGGGGTTTCGACAAAGGCGGAGGAGGCGTTTGCCCTGCGGCACGGTGTCTGTCAGGACTATTCCCACATCCTGCTGGCGCTGCTGCGGCTGGAGCACATCCCCGCACGGTATGTGGTGGGAATGATGATCGGGGAGGGCGCGAGCCACGCGTGGGTGGAGGTCTGTGAGGACGGCGTCTGGTACGGCGTCGATCCGACAAACGGCCGCGAGGCGGATGATCAGTATATTTTTATCTCCTGCGGGCGGGATGCCGCGGACTGCCAGATGAACAAGGGAATGATGATCGGCGGCGGGATGCAGAGGCAGAGTGTGTCGGTGATTGTGACGGATTGAGAAAGGACATGGAACAGTTATGATTGAGAATGTGGCGTCCGTGGGTTTGCCCGTGGACGAGGTTTTAAATATTCGCAAGATGCGGGTGAGCCCCGAGGGGAAAGACGGCGGGAAGCGGATCTGCATCGTGACGGGCACGCACGGGGACGAGCTGGAAGGCCAGTTTGTCTGCTATGAGGTGCTCCGGCGGATCCGGGAGCGGCGCGATCTGCTCACCGGAACGGTGGACATTTATCCGGCGATGAACCCGCTGGGCATTGACTCCCTGACCCGCGGAATCCCGGCGTTTGATCTGGACATGAACCGCCTGTTTCCCGGAAACCGGGACGACAGCATGACGGAGTATGTGGCGGCGGAGATCTGTGAGGATCTGGACGGGGCGGATGTGTGTATCGACATCCACGCCAGCAATATTTTCCTGACGGAGATGCCGCAGGCGCGGATCAATGTCAACACCAGCGAGAAGCTGGTGCCCATGGCGAAAAAGCTGAATCTGGACTTCATCTGGGTTCACGCCGCGAGCACGGTGCTGGAGTCCACGCTGGCGCACACGATGAATTCCAGAGGGGTTCCGACCATTGTGGTGGAGATGGGCGTCGGCATGCGCATCACAAAGGAGTACGGACAGCGGCTGACGGACGGGATTTTCCACCTGATGTACGACATGGGCATCTGGCAGGAGGATGTCCCGGTATCGCGGGAACCCGTGGTGTCCGAGGACGGGAAGGTGAGCTTCTTAAATGCCACTCACAGCGGCATTTTTATCAAGAACGCGATGCACGGCGACCGGGTGAAGGCGGGAGACTTCATCGGCAGCATTGTCAATCCCATGACCGGAGAAGAACTGGCTCATGTGGTGTCGCCGGTGGACGGACTGCTCTTCACCATCCGGGAGTACCCGATGGTGGATGAGGGCTCCCTGATCGCGCGGATTCTGGAGGATGTAGCATGACGAAAAAGACGGTTTATGAGATCAAATCTTTGTATCGGGATGATTTCTGCGTCACCGGCTATGAGTTCGGGAGCGGAGAGAAGTCCGCGTGCATTGTGGGCGGATGCCGCGGCAATGAGGTGCAGCAGCTCTACACCTGTTCCCAGATCATCCGCCACTTAAAGCAGCTGGAAAAGAAGGGAAAGCTGAATCCGGGACACAGGATTCTGGTGATTCCCTCGATGAATCCCTATTCCATGAATATTCAGAAGCGGTTCTGGCCCATCGACAACAGCGATATCAACCGCATGTTTCCGGGGTACAGCCTGGGGGAGACGACGCAGCGGATTGCGGCGGGTATTTTTGAGGAAATTCAGGATTACAGGTACGGCATGCAGTTTACCAGCTTTTACATGCCGGGGAATTTCATTCCCCATGTCCGCATGATGCGCACCGGTCTGGAGGATGTGGAGCTGGCGAAGCAGTTCGGCTTTCCCTATGTGGTCATCCGTGAGGTGCGCCCCTACGACACGACGACGCTGAACTATAACTGGCAGATCTGGGAGAGCAAGGCATTCAGCGTGTACACGAACAGCACGGACACCATCAACAAGGAATCCGCGATGCAGGCGGTGAGGTGTGTGCTGAATTTTCTGGGCAAGCAGGGGATCGTGCAGTATAAATTCCACGAGGGTTACATTTCCGAGGTGGTTTCCGACCGCGCGATGGCGTCTGTCCGCGCGGAGGCGTCCGGCATCTTTGACGGCAGAGTGAAGGCGGGCGAGACGGTCAGCCAGGGCGAGGTGCTTGCGGAGATTCTCGATCCTTACGAGGGGGAGGTGCTGGAGCAGATCTTCTCGCCGGTGGACGGGACGGTCTTTTTCGCGCACAACGACCCGATGACCTATTCGCACACGTCGATGTATAAAATCGTGCGGAATGCGGAGGAGTGAAATTATAATAAAGTGTAAAGAAAAAATACTTGACACCCGTTTTTATCTGTGTTACTCTACCGAAGGTGATTGACATGGAGAAAATCGGGCGTCAGGTTTTTTTGTATGATTTTTACGGAGAATTGCTGACGGAGCATCAGAAAAGCGTGTACGGGGACGTCGTCTTAAACGACATGTCGCTGGGCGAGATCGCACAGGAGCGCGGCATCAGCCGCCAGGGTGTGCATGACCTTATCCGGAGATGTGACCGGATCCTCGCCTCCTACGAGGAGAAGCTTCATCTGGTGGAGCGGTTTTTACGGACCCGCGATGATGTGACCCGGATTCAGGAGCTTTCGGAGTCGGGCGGACCCGGCGCGATGCAGGAGATTCACCGGATTTCCGAACGGATTTTAGAGGAGCTGTAGCATGGCATTTGACAGTCTGACCGAAAAACTACAGAATGTGTTTAAGAACCTGCGGAGCAAGGGACGGCTGACGGAGGCGGATGTGAAGACCGCGATGAAAGAGGTCAAAATGGCTCTTCTGGAGGCGGATGTGAACTTCCGGGTGGTCAAACAGTTCATTGCCGCAGTGCAGGAGCGCGCGGTCGGTTCCGACGTGATGAACGGCTTAAACCCCGGCCAGATGGTTATTAAGATCGTCAACGAGGAAATGGTCAAAATGATGGGCTCCGAGGCCGCAGAGATTCAGTTAAACCCCGGCAAGGCGACCACGATCATCATGATGGCGGGCCTTCAGGGCGCAGGAAAGACGACCACCGCGGCGAAGCTTGCCGGGAAGTATAAGCAGAAGGGAAAGAAACCGCTGCTTGTCGCCTGCGACGTGTACCGCCCGGCTGCCATTCAGCAGCTTCAGATCAACGGAGAGAAGCAGGGCGTGGATGTTTTCACCATGGGCGACGGCCACAAGCCGGTGGACATCGCAAAGGCTGCCGTGGAGCATGCGGCGAAGAACGGCCACAATATTATCATTCTGGATACCGCGGGGCGGCTCCACATCGATGAGGATATGATGAATGAGCTCGTCGAGATCCGGGAGCATGTGGACGTGGCGCAGACGATTCTGGTGGTCGATGCCATGACCGGACAGGATGCGGTGAATGTAGCCGGCACCTTTGATGAGAAGATCGGGATTGACGGCGTGATCCTCACGAAGCTGGACGGCGATACGCGCGGCGGCGCGGCGCTCTCCATCCGAGCAGTGACCGGAAAACCGATTTTTTACGCAGGTATGGGAGAGAAACTCTCGGATCTGGAGCAGTTCTATCCGGACCGGATGGCCTCCCGGATTCTGGGCATGGGCGATGTCCTCTCTCTGATCGAGAAGGCCGAGGCTGAGATGGATCAGGAGAAGGCCGCCGAGATGGAACAGCGCATGCGCAAGGCCGAGTTCTCCTATAATGATTATCTGGAGTCCATGAACCAGATGAAAAAGATGGGTGGCATTGCCGGTGTGCTCGGTATGATGCCGGGTGTGAACAAATCCCAGATGAAGCAGATCGAGGACGCCATGGATGACAAAAAGATGGCGCGGATCGAGGGCATTATCTATTCCATGACGCCGCAGGAGAGGGACAATCCTTCCCTGATCAACCCCAGCCGCAAACGGCGGATCGCGCAGGGGGCAGGCGTGGATATCAGCGAGGTCAACCGCCTTGTGAAGCAGTTTGACCAGGCCCGCAAGATGATGAAGCAGATGTCCGGCATGAAAAAGGGCCGGCGCGGCATGGGAGGCTTCGGCGGACTTGGCGGCAAGATGGGCGGCATGAAGGGGTTCCCGTTTTGACGGATACGTTATCCGCTTATTCATTCCGTTCGCCCGGCAGTGCGGCGGGACGGCTGAATAGTTCAGATAAATATTTCTAACAGGAGGTGAAAGAGATGGTAAAGATCAGATTAAAGAGAATGGGGCAGAAAAAGGCGCCTTTTTACAGAATCGTTGTTGCAGATGCCAGAAGCCCGCGTGACGGCAGGTTTATCGAGGAGATCGGCTACTATGATCCGACAAAAGAGCCGTCTGTGATCCGCGTAGATGAGGAAGCGGCAAAGAAATGGCTTGCTACCGGTGCGCAGCCCACACAGACTGTGGACAAGATTTTTAAAATCGCAGGTATCGAGAAATAGATTCGTGAGGTGACGTGATGAAAGAATTGGTTGAAGTGATTGCAAAATCACTGGTCGATCACCCGGAAGAGGTATCTGTCACGGAGACCGAAAAGGAGCGCGTGATCGTTTTGGAGCTTCACGTTGCGCAGACCGATATGGGTAAGGTTATCGGTAAGCAGGGCCGGATCGCCAAGGCAATCCGCTCTGTCGTGAAGGCGGCGGCATCCCGTGAGGACAAAAAGGTCGTCGTTGAGATCGTGCAGCAGGACTAAAGAATTTACGTTTTTCACGAGGCTGCCGGTGCAGCGCTTAATACCGTGAAGCAGAGGGGACGTGACGGAAGCCATGTCCTTTCGTTTATGAAGAGACTATATAAAAGCAGGGAGAGTTTATGCAGGACAGATTTCAGGTCGGCATTATCACGAGCCCTCACGGCGTATCCGGGGAAGTGAAGGTTTTTCCGACCACCGACGACGTGAAGCGCTTTAAAAAGCTGAAGCAGGTCATTCTGGACACCGGAAAAGAGGAGATCGACCTCACGGTCACGCAGGTAAAATTTTCCGGGCAGATGGTCATATTGAAATTCCGGGAGTTCACCAACATCAACGAGGTGGAGCGGTTTCGCAAAAAAAGCCTCTATGTGACGCGGGAAAACGCAGTCGGGTTGGAGAAGGATGAGTATTTCATCGCCGATATGATCGGGATGCGGGTCGTCTCCACGGACGGGGAAGCGCTGGGGGAGCTGGCCGATGTAATGCAGACCGGCGCGAACGATGTCTATGTGGTAAAAACCGCAGAGGGCGGCGAGCTGCTTCTCCCCGCCATCCGCGACTGCGTGAGACAGGTCAACATGGAAACCGGAGAAATCACGGTATACCTGATGCCGGGCCTGCGCGGTTGAGAATCGCAGGGATTATCTGCGGGAGACATATTGAAAAATCATATGATGATATAATGTATAGGTGATGCGAGCAGAAAACACCTCAAAAGCGGGTAGTTCGGAGCCGCCGGTACTTAGAGACCATATTCTGGTCTCTTATGTACCGCTGTGTGCGGAGTCTAGCGAGAGCGTGCCCGCTGTTGAAGTGTTTCTGCGAGCATCTGAAACAATAACGGAGCAATCATGCGATTCCATATCTTAACCTTGTTTCCGGACATGGTGCGTCAGGGTCTCGCGACCAGCATCATCGGAAACGCCATTGACAACGGACTGATCGAACTGAATCTGGTGAACATCCGCGACTACACGCAGGATCGGCACAACAAGGTCGACGATTACCCCTACGGGGGCGGCGCGGGGATGGTGATGCAGGCCCAGCCTGTCTACGACGCATGGAGATCGGTCGTCGACGGGATCGGCCGCAGGCCGCGGTGTATTTATTTGACGCCGCAGGGCAGGCTTTTTGACCAGCCCATGGCGCGGTCTCTGGCGCAGGAGGAGGAGCTGATTTTCCTCTGCGGCCACTATGAGGGCGTCGATGAGCGGGTTCTGGAGGAGATCGTGACGGATCAGGTCTCCATCGGCGACTATGTCTTGACCGGCGGGGAGCTTCCGGCGATGGTGATGGCGGATGCGATCGCGCGGATGGTGCCGGGCGTTCTCACAAACGAGGAGTCGGGGAGCACGGAGTCCCTGGAGGGCGGACTTCTGGAGTATCCGCAGTACAGCCGTCCGGCCGAATGGATGGGCCGGGAGGTGCCGACGGTGCTTTTGTCCGGGGATCATCAGAAGGTGGAGGCATGGCGGCATGAGCAGTCCGTCCTGCGCACCCTGCAGCGGCGTCCGGAGCTCTTAGAGGGAGCGAACCTGTCGCGGGAGGATGTGAAGCGGATTCTCGAGGAAATCCGCTCCTAATGATATGCTCCCCATATGGTAGACATTGAAAATATTCAAAATCTACTATATG
>JAJQBV010000007.1 GCA_021203115.1 Clostridiales bacterium
CTCCTGCAGCGCCTCGTTCTCCTCCTGAAGCGCCTGCTTGGATACAAAGAGATCCTGCGCGTCCTTTAACAGACTCCCGACATAATTAATGCCCTTCTGCATCGGCACGATCACATAGCCGACGGCAGTGTTCGCCGCCGCGCTGGAAAAAGAAAGCTTCACACTGCATCCGATGATCACAAGACAGAAAATTGACATGATCAGCAAAATATATTTTGCAGGGAAATTTTTTTTCTTTTTACGATTCATAGAAAAACTGCCTCGTTATCTGAAAATTCTGGTTCTCATGCTGTAGGCGAGGTGTTTGAACTTTTCGCTGGTCACGACAAGGCTCAATCCCCGAACCACAGTCTCATCCGGATCCTCGCAGGTATTGACGGAGATATTGGTGATCTCCGTAAACAGTTTATCCATATCGGCAACCTTTGAACCGCCTCCGGTCAGATAAATACCGGAGTGGATGATATCGCGGGAGAGCTCCGGCGGAGTCTTCTCCAGAATCATCTTGATCGAATTGCAGATGGACGCCAGGCTGTCCTTCATCGCCTCATACACGATCGACGCATCGATCTGCATCTCGATGGGAAGGCCGCTGACGACATCCAGACCGACCACCGTGAGCGCATCCTCCCTCCCGGGCAGAGCGCTGCCGATCTCCTCCTTCAGCTGCATCGCCGTTTTCTGTCCGATCACCAGATTGAACGTCTTTTTAATATAGGAGATGATGGACTCGTCCAGACGGTTTCCGCCGAAATGGAGAAGGTCGCTGATGACCAGCCCGCCAAGGGAAATCACGGAAATCTCCGTCGTATCCGCCCCCATATCGACCACCATAATTCCGGTCGGTTCATTGACATCCAGATCCAGCCCCACGGCATCCGCGATCGGTTTGTCGCAGAGCAGGACAGAGCGCGGTTTTATCTTACTCTTGTAAAATAGGTCGAAAAAGGCCTTTTTCTCCACCTCCGTGATATCCGTCGGAACCGCGACAATGAACTCCGACCCCCGGACATGTCCCTTCGCCGTCTTCTCGAGAAGCTTCTGAATCATGGTCTGGACGTTGTTATAGTCCGCAATCACGCCGCCCACCACGGGGAAGGACACCTGTATCGTGTCCGGTGCCTTCTCATACATGGCGTAGGCATTGTCACCGTAGGCGTAAAGCTGATTCTTATTGATGATGGAGATGGTATTTTTCTCCTTGATAATTTTGTTGGAATGTTTGCTGTAAATCTTCAGATTGCATGTTCCGAGATCAACGCCGTATACGTTTGCTATCGCACTCTCCCTCGTTTCTCAAATAGTCTCATATGTCGTGACAGGCCAGAAGGCCTTCCTCACAAAAGCTGAAAAAGCAGTTATCTCCGATGATAATGTGATCCATGAGCGGAATCCCCAGAAGCTGCCCGCATTGGCCGAGCCGCGAGGTGACATCGATGTCCTCCCTGCTTGGCTCCGGATCCCCGCTCGGATGATTGTGCAGCAGGATGAGAAACTCTGCCCGGCTGCGCAGTGCCGTCCGGAAAATCTCTCCCGGAGAAATCAGCGACGCGTTGGATGTGCCCACCGAGATCACCTCATCACCGAGAAGCATATTTTTGCGGTCAAACATGGCCAGAACCAGCACTTCCTTCGCCTCATGCCGCATGCGCTCCATATAATAGGCCGCGATTTCCTCCGGTCCGGACAGGACCGGACTTACATGCCGGGATGCCGCCGCAATCCGCCGGGAAAGCTCGCCCACGCATTTGAGCTGAACCGCCTTGACCGGGCCGATGCCGCGGATCTGTGTCAGCTCCTTCGCGGAGAGATGGATCAGGTTTAAGATGCCGTCCGGTCCGGCGTTTAAAACGCGCGCGGCCAGATCGGTACACCGTTCTCCGGCCGAACCAGTGCGGATGACCACACTGATCAGCTCCGCGTCCGACAGGGCGGCTGCCCCGCGGCTCAAACACTTTTCATAGGGCCGTTCCGGATCCGGAAGCTCCTTCATCGTCAATGTTTTGTTCATAGGATGTCCTGTCTACTCTCTCCTGATGCGGACATGATACATCATACCATAAAACATTTTTTATGTACACCGGTAAAAAAGTGAACTTTTCTTTAAATGTTTATCAATCCCGCCTCCGCCAGCTTCTGCACCGACATCAAAATACCGAGCTTCGCATGGTGCCAGGTCAGGCCGCCCTGGAAATAGACCGCATAGGGCGGACGGATCGGCGCGTCTGCGCTGAGCTCGATGGAGGATCCCTGAACGAACGCCCCTGCCGCCATGATCACCTGACTGTCATACCCCGGCATATCCCACGGCTCCGGCATGGCAAACGAGTCCACCGGCGCCGCGGCCTGGATGCCCTGACAGAAAGCGATGACGCCCTCCGCCGATCCCAGTGTCACAGCCTGAATGATATCGTGGCGTTCCTCCGCTCCTCCCGGAATCACCGGAAACCCGAGCTTCTCATAAATATTTGCGGCAAAAACCGCGCCCTTTAATGCGCCGCTCACCACCAGAGGCGCCTGAAAAAGTCCCTGATAGAAGGAACGGGTCACGCCGAGGGACGCCCCCACTTCCCTTCCGAGTCCCGGCGCGGTCAGACGGCACGCCGCGTTTTCCACACATTCCTTTTTCCCGACGATGTACCCGCCGATGAGCGCCAGTCCGCCGCCCGGATTTTTGATCAGGGAGCCCACCATCATATCCGCTCCCACATTCAGCGGCTCCCGCTCCTCCACAAACTCTCCGTAGCAGTTGTCAACCATGCAGATCACATCCGGTTTCACCGATTTCACAAAGGCGATCAGCTCCCCGATCTGTTCGACGGAGAAGGACGGACGGGTCTGATAACCCTTGGAACGCTGGATCGTCACGATCCGGGTGCGGTCGTTGATGGCGTTCCGGATGCCCTCATAGTCAAAGTCACGGTTGTTGAGGAGGTCCACCTGCCGGTAAACGATCCCGTATTCCGCCAGTGATCCTCTGGACGGGCGGATTCCGATGACCTCCTCCAGCGTGTCGTAGGGCTTCCCCACCGGGGAGAGCAGCTCATCGCCCGGTCTCAGATTGGACATCAGCGCCAGCGCCAGCGCGTGCGTGCCGCAGGTAATCTGCGGACGGACCAGCGCCGCCTCCCCGCCGAAGCAGGCGGCGTAAACTGCCTCCAGCGTGTCCCGCCCGTGATCATCGTACCCGTAGCCGGAGGAGGCGTGAAAACACTCCGCACTGACACGGCAGTCCTGCATGGCCCGGATGACCTTTAACTGGTTGTACTCCGCCGTCCGGTCGATCTTTTCAAAGCGCTCCTGCAGCGAATTCTCAATCTGACTTGCAAAATCATAGACCGCGGATGAAATCCCCATCCTGCGGTACTGGTTTTTTATCGTTTCCTCTGTCATGGCAATCTTCTCTCCTCTGAAAAAATTTAAACGATTCCCGATTTTCTCAGCTTCCCCAGAATCTCGTCGAGAATCTCCTTTTCCCCCGCAAAACCGGATTTCTCAATCCAGATCACGTCCTTCTCCCGCCGGAACCACGTAAGCTGCCGTTTCGCGAAATGGCGCGTGTCCCGCTTCAGGACGCGCACCGCCTCCTCATACGGAGTTTCCTCGTCCAGCCATGCCATAATCTCCTTGTACCCGAGTCCCTGCATGGAAACCATCCCACGGTGATACCCTTTCGCGCGGAGGGCTTTGACCTCATCGACCAGCCCGTCCGCCAGCATCCGGTCGACCCGGCGGTCGATCCGCTCATAGACCCTTTCGCGGTCGTCATTTAAGACGAAATAGCAGAAATTGTAGGGCGACTCCTTCTGCCGCTCCCTCTCGTTGTGCGCGGAGATCGGCTCTCCGGATTTCTCGTAAAATTCCAGTGCGCGGATCACCCGCTTCACATTATTCTCATGAATCGCCTCCGCCGACGCCGGATCCACGCGGCGAAGCCTCTCGTGGAGGGCATGGGCGCCCTCCTGATCTGCAATGCGCTCCAGCTCCTCTCGAAAGGCCGGATCGCCGTCCTGCTCCGTGAAATCGATATCATAGAGCAGCGCCTGAATATAGAACCCGGTTCCGCCCACGACGATTGGGATCCGCCCCACGGCATAAATCTGCGCCAGCGCCTGCCGCGCCATCTCCTGAAAGCGCACGACATGAAACTCCTCGTCCGGATCCAAAACGTCGATCAAATAATGGGGAACCCCGCCCATCTCCGCCGCCGTGATCTTGGCGGAACCGATATCCATGCCGCGGTATACCTGCATGGAATCCGCGGAGATGACAGCCCCGCCGATCGCCTTCGCGAGTGCGATCGACAGGTCGGTCTTCCCGACGGCGGTCGGTCCGGTCAGAATGACCAGCGGCTTTTTCTCCTGCTTTTCCATCTCTCACACCCTCACTTAGTACAGCGTATCGAAAACCCTTGTGCAAATAATCTGGTTATTTTCCCGATAGCACAGAGGAAAAATCCTCAGCGTAGCCCGTCAGACGATACGCTTGAATTTCTTCTCAATCTCATATTTAGTCATGGAAATGATGACCGGCCGGCCGTGCGGGCAAAAATACGGATTTTCCAGTTTCAGAAGATCCGCAATCATCTGCTCGGCCTCCGCCCGCGAGAGCCGATTATTTCCCTTCACGGCAGCCTTGCAGGACATGGAGGCGATCTTCTCCGCAACCAGATCCGGCGTATCCTTCTCCGAGACTGTGCCCAGACTGTCGATCAGCTCCACCAGCAGCTCCTGTGCATTCAATCCGTAGAGATTGGCGGGCACGGCGCTGACCGCATATTCTTTTCCGCCGAAGGAATCGATGGAAAATCCCAACTTTTCCAGCTCCTCCTGATACTTTTTCAGAAGCGTCTCCTCCTGCATCGTCAGGAACAGAACGATCGGCGGGCTGATCATCTGGGAGGTAAATTCCTTCTCCCTGTATTGTTTCATCGTCCGTTCAAAGAGAATTTTCTCATGCGCGGCATGCTGGTCGATCATGTAAAACCGGTCTTCGTACTCGACCAGCCAGTAGGTATCGAAGAGCTGTCCGATGATGCGGTGCTCCGGCCTCGCCTCCTCCGAGAGCAGGCGGGTCTCCGGCGCGGTATAGTCAGCCAGCGTCTGCTGTTTCGGCTGCTCCGGCATCTCCGCCAAAGGCTTTTTTCTCTCCTGTGCTGCCCCATAGCGGATCGGCTCCCGCAGCGCAGCATCCTTCGGACGTTCGGCAGCCGCCGCATCTTCCTTCATGCGGCTGATGCGCTCCTTCTCAAAAAGCTCCGGTATCACTTTTTTCTCATAGGCGGGCTTTGCCGCCTCCTTCTTCTCCCCGCCCGGCGTCACATCGGTGATGAGCTCCCGCTGCCGCAGCGCGTTCTGAATCAGGTAGACCAAACCCCGGTAGAGCTCCTCCCCGTTGGAGAAGCGCAGCTCCATCTTATTCGGGTGGACGTTGACATCCACCAGCTTCCCGTTCAGGCTGACGGCGAGGACGGTGAAAGGGTATTTATGCTGCATCATAAACCCGCGGTAGCCGTCCTCGATCGCCTTTGCGATCAGGCTGCTGCGGATGTATCTCCCGTTGATAAAATAGCTCTCGAAATTGCGATTCCCGCGGGAGATCACCGGCTTCCCGATAAAACCGGAAACCGAAAACCCGTCGAACTCGCCCTCAACCTCCAGCAGATTTGCGGCGATGTCCCGCCCGTAAATATGATAGATGATGTCCTTTATCTGTGAATTTCCGGATGTGTGCAGGCGGATCTGTCCGTTGTTGATAAACTTAAACGAGATATCCGGGTGGGACAGAGCGATTTTTTCCATCATATCGCTGATATATCCCGCCTCCGTCTGCGGAGATTTCAGAAATTTCCTCCGCGCCGGGGTATTGTAAAACAGATTCTTCACGAGAAATGTCGTGCCCTCCGGCGCGCCGACCTCCTCCAGAGAGATCTCCTTTCCGCCCTCGATCTGATAACGGCTGCCCGTCAGGCTGCCCATGGTTTTTGTGATCAGCTCCACCTCCGACACGGAGGCAATGCTGGAGAGCGCCTCGCCGCGGAAGCCGAGCGAGGAGATCGTCGCCAGATCCTCCACTCTGCGGATTTTACTGGTGGAATGGCGGTAAAATGCGACCGGTATCTGCTCCGCCTCGATCCCGCAGCCGTTGTCCGTGATGCGGATCAGCGTCGTTCCGCCGTCCCGGATCTCCACCGTGACCGCGGTGGCTTTCGCGTCGATGGCGTTCTCCACCAGCTCCTTCACCACGGAGGAAGGGCGCTCCACCACCTCTCCCGCAGCGATCTGATCGATTGTCTGTTCATCCAGCAATTCTATCTTTGGCATTTTCTGCTCCTCTACCACCGGTTCCGAATTTTATTTTGCAACTCGTATAATTTGTTCATGGCGTCAAACGGCGTCATATGCGTCAGGTCGATCTCCGAAAGCTCACGGATGATGTCGTCGTCCTTCACCGTGTCGAAGAGCGAAATCTGCGCCATGTCCACATCGTCCGGCTTCCGCCGCGTCCGCACATCCGTCAGCGCGCCCACGTCCAGATTTCTCGCGATATTGTTGACATTCGCCTGCTCAAGCTCCTCGCAGATGGCCTTTGCCCGGTCGATGACGACCGCCGGTATCCCGGCCAGCTTTGCCACCTGAATCCCGTAGCTTTTATCCGCACCGCCGGGGATAATCCGGCGCAGGAAGACAATGTCATCGCCCTTTTCCTTCACGGCGATACAATAATTATGTACATTGGAAAGCTTCCCCTCCAACTCTGTCAGCTCGTGATAATGCGTGGCAAAAAGCGTCTTGGCGCCCAGAACCTTCGGGTTGCTGATGTGCTCCACAACCGCCCACGCGATGGCAAGCCCGTCAATGGTGCTGGTTCCCCTTCCGATCTCATCCAGAATCAGCAGGCTGCTCCCGGTGGCGTTTTTCAGAATATTGGCCACCTCGTTCATCTCCACCATAAAGGTACTCTGGCCGGAGGCGAGGTCGTCGGATGCCCCCACACGGGTAAAAATCCGGTCTACAATCCCGATATTCGCCGACTCCGCCGGGACAAAGGAACCGATCTGCGTCATGAGAACGATCAGCGCCGTCTGCCGCATGTAGGTGGATTTGCCCGCCATATTGGGGCCGGTGATGATGGAGATACGGTTATCCTTGTTGTCCAGATAGGTGTCGTTGGCGACAAACATATCGTTGTCCATCATCCGTTCCACCACGGGATGGCGGCCGTTTTTGATCTTCAGCACGCCCTTCTCGTTGATCTTCGGGCGCGTGTACCCGTTCTGCTGCGCCACGACAGCCAGAGAGGCCAGCGCATCGATGCCCGCGAGCGCCCTTGCCGTGGTCTGGATCCGTTCCACCTGCTTTTCGATCTCCTCGCGCACCTGACAGAAGAGATCGTACTCCAGCGCCACCAGCTTGTCCTCCGCGCCGAGAATCGTCTCCTCCAGCTCCTTCAGCTCCGGCGTGATATAGCGCTCCGCGTTCGTCAGCGTCTGTTTTCTCGTATAGTAATCGGGGACGAGGTCTTTGTAGGAGTTGGTCACCTCCAGATAGTAACCGAACACCTTGTTGTAACGGATCCGCAGCGTGCGGATGCCGGTTTTCTCCCGCTCCTCCTCCTCAATCTTTGCCAGCCAGCTTTTTCCCTCCGTCTTGGCACTGCGGAGACGGTCAATCTCCGGAGAAAATCCGTCCCGTATCATTCCGCCGTCCCGCACCGAGATCGGTGGGTCGTCCGTGATAGCCGCCGCAATCAACCCGCAGACATCGTCGAGCAGATCGATTTCCCCGTTCAGGGAAATCAGAAGCCCGGAGGAGAAATCATTCATCAGCGTTTTGATCGGCGGAATCATCTCCAGCGAGGATTTCAGGGCGATCAGATCCCGCGGATTTGCCGTGTGATAGACAACCCGGCTGATCAGGCGTTCCAGATCATAGACGGGATTTAAATACTCCCGCAGCTCCTCCCGGTTGATCATCTGAGTGCACAGCTCCGAGACCGCGTCTAGCCGGGCCTCAATCTCCCCCTTGTCCAGCAGCGGCTGCTCGATATAGCTTCGCATCATCCGGGCGCCCATCGCGGTCCGGGTCCGGTCCAGCACCCACAGAAG
>JAJQBV010000027.1 GCA_021203115.1 Clostridiales bacterium
TTATTTCTAAGGGGATATCTCATTTTGTTTTGTACTAAATATATTCTAACACTATATCAGGCGTTGCTGGCGGATCTGCTGCTTGCGGGTGAGATAGATCTCTCAGAGGTTAATAGCGTATCAAATGATGTGCTGGTTAATGCACTCTGGAATCTGATGGATGACGCGTTGACGGCTACGGAGACCTCTTCTGTCGATATTTCGCAGGTGCTGAAGAATACGCTGACCGAACTGGACTACTCAGGTTTCAATTCGTATCTGGATAACACAGCGTTCACAACTATCCTGGATCTTCTATGGACTGCCGCAGGGAACTGCGACTATACGGATATTGACGAAGATGGGGTATTGGATACCCTGATTTATGACGGGACTGCGCTGGAGAATTTTGTGAAAGAGCTGGGCACGGATCTGGCAGCAAATTGTCTGGATGCGGATGAGGTAGAAGATGGTCTGTCTGCTACGCTCAATATAAAGATTGCCAACGCAAAAGAAAATAATACGAAATATTATAAGGAATATGATGCGCTGGTTCTGGATCCGTCGGCCACCGGCCTGACCCAGATGATTGGTTTTAAAACAAACCTCTCTACCGCGGTTACGACAGCGGGAAGCGGAGCCATCGTAGTTCTGACGGACGATTACGAAGGCAGTATCAACACAAGCAATACGTTATATCTCGACCTGAACGGACACACGATAACCGGTGATGTGAGCGGAGAGAATATCACGGTGATCGACAGCAGTCTCGGTGATACGGGAAGTATTACTGGCGAGTCAGATTATGAAAAAAATACTTTATATAGTGTTGATCCGGTCGAGGACGAAAGCAGCGGAGAGATTACCGGGTATAACGTATATCTCAATCCGGATGATCTGCTGGAGGGCGGTTTTGATGCGAAGGAGATCGCGGTAACACTGGCGTTTGATCTCCTCCTCAACAGCTACATGAACGCACTCATGACGGTTACCGATGGTGAAAACAATACTTACGATATTTATGCGGTGAAGCTGGAAGACCTGGTGGGGATGCTGGCTGAGGGCACCACAAGCCTGAGCGAGCTGGCGAACGAGCTTCTGGATTGCGTGACGCTGACGGATGACAATCAGAGCAGCACGGTTGGAATATCCGGACTGTTGACCAGCATCCTGACAGATTTTACGGATTTTGAAACCCTGTATACGAACGCCAACGACGGAAATGCGCTGGCATCCTACAGTGTGGATACAGCTTATTGGAATCTGGATGTGGTTCTGACAGAGGGTGACGATGGTGAGTATCTGACCGCAAATGTTGCATCGGTTTCCAACGAAACCAAGACAACTGAGATATCCGTCTATCTGGAAAATCCTACGGATGAAGAAACAGGCGAGCTTATATCAGAGAAAAGGGAAGAAGTCGTTAAGCTGCTGAAAAGCCTGAGTGAAGTGGCGACGGTATCGGAGCAGAGTATTGTGATCTCAGAAGCGGAAATCTCTTCCGGGAAGACACTGAGTTTGACGGGGTCTGCCTCCATGGATGTGTATCTTGATCTGGATGACGATGACAATTATGCGCTGGTGACAGCCATTCTCCTGGCGAATGCCACATCGGAAGACGTTCAGAGCGGCCTGATCAGTGCGATCGAAGGATATTACGATGGGGACAGCGACGCGATGACAGCGGTGAAGGATGCCGTCAACAATGCGTCGGTGAACGATCTGGTCAGTGCACTGAAGGCCGTGGGCTATTCGACAGACCTGGAGGATCTGATTACCGGTCTCGATCTGTCAATTGACAGTACAGATGTAGCAGAGCTTTACGATTCCTATAAGATCCTCTTCGCGGCAATGAAGAATGTGCTCAATCTGGCGAACGTGACCGGCAGCGCGAGTCTGCTGAGTACATATTACAATGAGGAAGCCGACACGACGGAGAGTCATCAATATACTTTATTACTACAGGATCGCGAACTGAGAGGCTCTCCGACCGTGTCCGGTATTACGGCGGATTATACGCTTACGGTTAATTCTGAGCTGACAATGGATCTGTTTAATCTGACGGAGGAGGAAGAGGAAGAATATGCAATTGTAGTAACCTCCGCGAGCGGGGAGCCTCTATATAACGGGGATAACCTCGTAGATGCATTTAAAAAGGCAAATGCGAGCAGCGGAAGTACCGTGACCATATATGGCGCTGTTTCCATGACAGATGATATCGAGGTGAGCGAAAACACAAAAGTCACTCTGACCGTTGAAAGCGGCGGATCCCTGACGCAGGGCAGTTATAAGTTCACACTGTTGTCGGGGGCGACGCTGACCTCGAATAAAAGCAATTTGAAGGTATCATCGTCAGTGAGCGATAAGAAGGTGAACACGACGATGACGACATCCGGGTCGAACACGGTATACTCACTGGGCTATTACGACGTGGTGGTGTACAGCTCGAGCGGGTCGGTACTCTGGGCGGGCGACAGCCTTTCGACCGCATTCTCCAAGGCGACGTCGGGGAGCACGGTGACGGTGTACGGGGATGTTTCCATGACCGGGAATATCGCGGTGAGCAAAAAAGTGACTCTGAAAGTGGCGGGCAGCGGATCCCTGACGCAGGGCAGTTATAAGTTCACGCTGTCATCGGGAGCGACGCTGACCTCAAACAAGAAGATGACCGTGGCGTCGTCGGCGAGTGACATGAAGGTAAACACGACGACATCCGGGTCGAACACGGTATACTCACTGGGCTATTACGACGTGGTAGTATACAGCTCGAGCGGGTCGGTGCTCTATGCGGGCAGCAGCCTTTCGACCGCATTCTCCAAGGCGACGTCGGGGAGCACGGTGACGGTGTACGGGGATGTTTCCATGACCGGGAATATCGCGGTGAGCAAAAAAGTGACTCTGAAAGTGGCGGGCAGCGGATCCCTGACGCAGGGCAGCTACCACTTCATTCTGTCGCCTTCGAGCGCGTCAAAGATTTCCGCAGTGTCACTGACATCCAATGTGACGCTGAAGAACACGGCGACGGCCATGAACTATACTACGGTAAAATCAAGCAATGGAAAGTATTATCTGACGGCTGTAAGTCCGAGCTACAGCGGCACGAGTGCAACAGTTACGACTGGTTCCAGTATCAAGGCTGAGTATGTCGTGACCGGCAGTACGGAGTCCGAGAACTATATCTATCTTGACGTGGACCCGAACGGAATTACGGCAGACCAGTTTAAGGCGGCTGTGTCACATTCGGCAGTGTCAGGGACATACAGCAGCAGTACACTCACATCTGTGGATGTGACGGAAGACAAGGGCCTGGTTTACACGGGTGCGAAGGCAACCTTTACGGCGAGCAATTCCGTGAGCAGCAATACAGCCACGATCACCTATACCGTGATCATCATGGGTGATACGAACTGCAACGGGTGGACGGATTCCGGCGATGCAACTCTGATGATGCAGCATTATCAGGGAATCAGAAGCCTGACCGGAGTGGCCTATCTTGCAGTCGATATGAACTGGAACGGTTCTCTGGATTCCGGCGATGCAACGAGAAACCAGGTGAAATACCAGACATGGAATCTCGGTACCTATGTGAGTCAGATTCCGTGACAGAGCGGATGAGACAGACAGATATATCGGAAGCAACGGTGCAGAATCTCTGAAAGAGTGCAAGAAAGGAGCAATCAAGTGAAGTATCTGAAACGAGGGGCAGCCATTTTGATGGCACTGGCAATCATATTTGTGTCGTGCGGCACGACCGCATGGGCGCAGGATGCGAAGGCGGGGGAGACCGTGACAGTGTATTTCTCCTATTCGAATACCTGCTGTGTTGACGGAACATTCAGCTTTTCCAACAGCGGCATGTTCAGCAGTGTCAGCTACGACACGAGCGGTGTCGGCAGCGGACTGATGGGAAGTGTATCGAACAATTACGCGTATTTCTTTTCTACCGGTGAGAATATCAACGGACAGATCGATGTGGTTTGCACCGTTTCCTCATCGGCCAGTGCGGGCGACAGCTGTACGATTACATTTAATTATAATACCAGCAGCGATGCCGGTGTAACCATGGTGGGGGCTTCCTCCTCCCAGACCGTGACGGTCGTCGCCTCAGAGGAGGCTGCGCCGGCGGAGACTCCGGCTGTGTCGGAGGCAGCACCGGCTGAGAGTTCCGCATCCTCTTCCTCCGGCACTTCGGAGTCGACGTCCAAAACAGAGGTGACGGAGACAGAGGACATCGACTACACCGAGCTGAATAAGCAGATCTCCATTGCGGAGGGTCTGACACAGTCTGATTACACGAATGACAGCTGGGAGGCGATGCAGGAAGCGCTGAGCGCCGCCTACGGTCAGCAGAAGGGAACGAGCCAGACCAAGGTGGACGCGGCGGCATCTGCCCTTAAGGAAGCAATCGCGGCGCTGGTCGAGATCGATTACTCGGAGCTGGAAGCGGCGATCGCGGCGGCGGAGGAGCTGCGCGATTCGGATGAGCTGGGTCAGCTCTGGACTGAGCTTCTCTCCGAACTCGTTGACGCGGCGGATCTGCTGACGAGCGGCGATCAGGAGGCGGTGGACGCGGCAGCGGCAAGCCTTCGTTCCCTGATCGAGCAGATCGAGGAAAAGATGGATGAGCTGTCCGAGACCGAGGAGGTCGTCAAGGAAGTAGAGGTTGAGGTCCTTCCGGAGGGACGGTACTGCAACATCCCGATCCATAAGGTATGGCCGATTCTCTTCTTTATCAGCCTTGCGCTGAACGCGTTCTTCATCATCATGCAGCTCTATGTGACGAAGAAGAAAAAGAAGGACGAGGAAGACGACACGCCGACCGTGGAGTACAACGCGGACGACGACCTGTGAGTGCAGTGTAGAGAAAGCACGAATGCAGAAACACGATACATGCAGAGTAAATCGGATGTTTTGTATCGGCAGCATGTGAAAGATGAGACAGAATAGAGAACACAGTTTGCAAGAAAGGATTACGGGAGCATGGCAGAGACGTGGCAGAGAATGGAATACAGTACATGGGATGAAGCGTTTCGCGGCCTTGCCCCAGTGATCCGCCAGCAGTCCGCGCGGGTGGCGGACTATACGCGGGAGCTGTATGTGCAGGCATGTGAGGACGGCTTCGGCAGGAAAAACAGGGAGTGGGAGGGCCGCGTCCGCGGGCAGTACGCGGACACCGCTTACAAATGCGGCCTCTACCACCAGATCGGCAAGGCGCTTGTGCCGCCGGAATACCAGAAGTGGCGGGATGATTTTACTGCGGAGGAGCTGGCGGTCTACCGCAAGTATACCGCGGACGGACGCCTGCTGGCGGCGGCGCTTCAGGAGAAGGGCGCCCGCAAAAAGAAGGCGGACACCCAGAAGGAGCGTCCCACAAAGAATATCCCGTGGCTGATGATACGGGAGGCCTGCGGACAGCACATGGAGCGCTATGACGGCAGCGGTTATCCGGAGGGACTGACCGGCGACCGGATCAGCCCGATCGGACAGATCGTGGGGCTGGCGCGCGAGCTGGATCGTCTGGCCTCGGAGACGAGATCGGAGAATCCCTTTGATGAGGCCTGTGAGACACTGATCGCGCAGTCCGGCGTTCTCTGGTCCTCCGTGTTGATTGAGATATTGAAAAACAGCCGGGAAAAATGCCGGGAGGTATACGAGAAGTATATCTACTACACGCTCACCATCCCGAAGACGATCCCCCTCGTCGAGAGGCGGGAGGGACGGCCGATGGGGCTTTGCTACCGGCCGATGATCGATTCGGAGAGGAAGGTGCGTGCCTTTGAGGCCGCCCCGTGGTTTCAGACGGAGGCGGACGGCACGAGGGAGCACCTTCATCTGGATGAGACGGAGCATCTGCTTTTGCGGACGGGGCTTCTCTACGATACCTGCCTGTACCTGCTCTACGAAGCGGCGGATGCGGCGCTCCGAGCGAAAAACTGCGGGCTCTCGATCGAGTCATTCCTTATGCGGCTTCCGATTGACTTTTACACACACGAGAACATGCTGCCCCGGCTGGTAAAGCTCTGTGAGAATGAGGGGATCCCGCGGGATATGTTCTATGTGACGATCCCGGAGGCTGCGCTCTTCGAGGAGAACAGCCACGCGCCGGATATTGTCCGCACGTATATAAAAGAGGGCTTCGCGCTTGTCCTGGATGGCTTCCACCCGAAGCGGATGAGCGCAGAGGAGCTGAAGGATTACGGATTTACATGGCTGCGCCTCGCGCCGGAGCTGATCGGCTTGCAGGAGACCGCGAATGCCATTACCGTTCTGCGGCGGCAGGGATTTCACTTCATCGGAGGAGGCGCGGACACCGCAGAGAGTCTGAAATGGCAGCTGGGCAGCGGCGTTTCCTATGTCAGCGGCACGCTGACCGGACCTCTGATGGAAGAGGATGAGATGATCCGCACCAGCCTGATTCGGGAGCAGAGCTTATGAGCGATGAGAAGAAGGAAAAGGGCGGCCGCTTACACAAAGAACAGAAGACCGCGGCAGGCTCCGACCAGCAGCGGCGGCTGATTTTTAAGAAAAAGCGCGGCGGTGTCGTGCTTACACGGACAGAGGTAAAGGAGATCAAGGCAGGCCGGAAGGCGCTCCGCAAGGAGATGCGCTCGCGCGGGATCCGAAGCCGGAAGGAGTTCGAGACAACCGCGGCAAGCCTGGGGCTTTACTTTGACAAAGGGCGTCTGGCAGGGCTGCTCTGGTTCCTGTCCGGGCGCGGACTGTGGGCGCTCCTCGGCGCAGCGCTGGCCCTGTTGGGTGCACTGGCTCTGATCTCCGTGATCTCGCAGATGAGAGGTTACTTTACCATCAACCTCACGGATGCACTTTTTAAAGAGGGAATTGCCCTGAGCGAGACGCCGGATTTTGAGACACAGGCATCTTCATTGACCGCACTGCCCGCGACGGATGTCCCGGAGTATTCGATCTCTTTTTTCGAGGATGATATCGACACCGGTTATTATGGGGAGCACAATGCGGATTACTTTGCGTATACGTACTTCCTCCGGTATGAGGCGGAGGATGACAGCGAGCTGAGTTACCGGTGGGAGGTGGATATCAGTTCCGAGGCGCAGAGTCTCTCCGAGGCTGTCTGGGTGATGATTTTCGAGGATGGCGAGATGGCCTTCTACGCGAAGGTGGACGAAAACGGCGAGACGGAGTGCCTGCCCGCGAAGAGTGTGAATAACGTGGGGTATCTGGAAGCTCCTCTGATTCAGTATTCGGCGACGCCCGACGACCAGTATGAAGTCATCGCGACGAGCGGATCTGCAACCTATTACCGCGTCATCCCGTATGATTTCGTCTCTGACACGGTCGTGGCGACCGGCGGTATGGACGGCGTCCTGCCCGGAGATGTCCACCGCTACACCGTGGTGGTGTGGCTGGAGGGCGACGATCCGGACTGTACGGACGATCTGATCGGCGGACATCTGGGCCTCAACATGCAGTTCAGTCTCGCGACAGAGGGCGGAGACGAGGACAACACCGGCAATACGACCGGCGGCTGGTGGACATGGTTTAAGAATATATTTGACAACCTGAAATGGTGGAATGGCTAAAAAGGATATGTATTTGGCGTGCGGGGATCCCCCGTCCCCGGATGCCGATTCATATAAAACCAATCCTGCTCAGAGCATGATCTGAGCAAATAAAATGAAAGGAAGGATGGTTATGAAAAAATCAAAAACTGAGACTCGGTATTTCGATGTTAGGAAAAAGCTCATGGCCTCTCTGGCCATGGTGCTGATCGCGGCGATCATGGTAGTCAGCGCGACCTACGCATGGTTTACCCTGTCGACGGCGCCGGAAGTATCCGGCATGACAACGACCGTTGGGTCGAACGGCAATCTGGAAATCGCTTTGCTGACGGATTCTACAGGCGCAGGTACAACCGAGATAAGTTCGGCTGTGGGTGATTCCAGTTCCAGTACTGCTGCCAATGAGACTGCAGACTATGCGAATACTACCTGGGGAAATCTGGTTGATCTCTCATCGACAGGTTATGGCCTGAGTCAGGTTACTTTGTACCCGGCCCGGCTGAATATGACCTCAACCACTGTTGTGGATACCGGATCTC
>JAJQBV010000074.1 GCA_021203115.1 Clostridiales bacterium
CCCCGCTGTCAGTACATTGAGACAGCGGGGGATTTTTCGTTTAAAATAAGATGTCAGATCTTCGCCAGCATATGGACAGCCTTCCCTGTGAGGATTGTCCTGCCGTGCTCCCGGCAAAAAGCCTCGGTGGCAGGCAGACACCGTCTTTTCTCAAGAAAAGCAGACATGGTCATGATAATCCGGCCAAACTCCATGGCCGTGTGCGGCTGCTGGTGCAGAAAAAGGAGATACTCATTGGTCCGGGGATCCCGGTAGAGCGTGCTCTCTCCTCTGTATGCACCGGCCGCTGCCTGACAGGCATGAATCGCAGCCTCTGTATCCGTGAAGGCGAAGAGGCAGACCTGATCGGCGGGGAGTTCCTTTGCGGGAGGCGCCTGCTTCGCAACGGCATTCGTGATCTCCTGCCTCAGCTGGTTCAGGAGACCGGCCAGCTCATCCGGAATGTGCGGAGCGGACTCCGGAGTATCACTTTCCTCCTCATCCGGCTCCTCGTCGCTGAAAAAATGAGAAAACTCCGAAAAGCGGGTGTCCAGCTCATCCGGCGATTCGACCTTGGTGATGATCAGTACGATCTTTTCCGCGGAAAGCGGAATGGCTTCTACCATAAGCGGAATATCTTCTGCTTCGAATCCGAAATCAATGGAAGCCTGCTCCATCATGTCCTGAAAAAGCGCCCTTGTTTTCTCGGTGCCGTAGGCCAGCTCACTCAGCTTGATATGGCGTTCCGCCAGATCCTCTTTGGTGAGGGTGCAGCGAATCTGCTGTTCATTTAATTTTTCGATCTTCATGGTATCACTTCCTTAACTGGCTAACATAATAACAAAAAATCTGTCGAATAGCAATAAAAATAGTTGAAATCTTTTTGACCCTGTGATATAAAGGATACATGAGTATTCCGTTTCAGACGGACAGGTTACATATTCATTACCGCAATATCATTTGCAGTACATTTCGTACATTTGGATTTTGCATTTGCGGTAAGTTTAGAAGATGATATATCTTCTGTGACATTCCAGTGATCCTGATGGGTCATCGTATAGTATTTCCGAGATTTTATGATTTACACAGCAGAAGTATGGGGGTATCTGTCCTGTGAAACGAACGCTCTGTCTATATCCTTTTTGTCAGTATATGAGAAATCAATGGAAAAGCTGACAAAAAGTAGAAAGGAGGGGAGAGGTATTTTTTTCGGCAGGCAGGTGCTCTTTTTATTTTTCATAATTCTTACGAAAGGAAGGTACAAAGATACGATAAAAGATTTCAGTTTACCGGAGGACCTGCTCGCAGACACAGAACGGATTCTGTATATCACGAAATAAGCTTCCGTTTTGGTTACAAAGGGGTGGTAATATGCAAAAAAAGCATAATAATGGTTATGCCCTGATGGTGGAACTGCAGAACTATGAGCAGCAGGGAATTTCAATCTGGCTGGAGGGCTGCCCCAGCGATCCGGCCGATGTGATGAATGCTGTCAGGGTAAGAGAAGGGATTTCCTACATGAGAGACTATGTTTTTCGTGCGGGAGAATTAAGAGAAGTACGATTTGATAAGATTACGGGATCATAAGCCATGTGATTACCGGACATCGGTATGCGGCCGGCACAGGACTCTGCCGGCCGCGTATTGTTGATAAAAGGGTTTGCAGTGAACGGTAAATTCATGTATACTGTACGAAGGAGACAGGCGGCGGGGGAGGCCGTGTCTGTCACAGGAGGAGGAAGAATGGCTTCACAAAAGAGCAGAAAGCAATACAGGCAGAAGGTCTTTCTTATTCTGGCGGTGATTTTGCTGGCGGTTGTCATCGCGGGCATTACGATGCTGACCACGGTGGTCAGAAAGTATTCCCCGTCAAAGGAGACGACGGACTACGCTTCCTACTATGGGCTTGAGACGGAGGAGGATGTCCTGATTTCATATGATAATGAGATTCTGGAGGAGAAGGGCCTTTATCTGGACGGGGAGGTTTACGTTCCCTATGATGTCCTCCATTCTTATTTAAATGCAAGGTTTTACTGGGACAGCACGGAGCAGATTTTGCGGTACACACTGCCGGAGGGGATTGTGGAGGCCGCCGCGGAGACGGCACAGTATACTGTTGCGAAGGAGAGCCGCACGGCGGAGTACACCGTCGTCCGTGTTCTGGACGGACAGATGTATCTGTCTCTTTCTTTTGTGACACAGTATACGGATCTTCGCTGGGAGTATTATGAGGATCCGAATCGCGTTGTAATCTCTGACATATGGGGCGAGGTGGAGTATACCGCCGTAAAGCACAGCACACAGCTGCGTGAGCTCGGTGGCATCAAGAGCAGCATCCTCACGGAGCTGGAGAAGGGAGACCGCGTTTTGATCCTTGAGGAGCTGGACTCGTGGGCGCAGGTCTGTACAGAGGACGGTCTGATCGGGTATATCAAGCTGAGCGCGCTGGGAGACGGGCAGACGGAGATGTATGCCAGCAGCTATGAGGAGCCGGTATACACGCGGATTTCCAGAGATTATACGATCAATATGGCGTGGCATCAGGTGACGACGCAGGAGTCGAATTCCTCCGTTTCCTCCGTTTTGTCCGCCACAACAGGGGTCAATGTGATTTCACCCACATGGTTTTATCTGAACGATAATTCCGGCGGCATCGCTTCGCTGGCAAGTGCAGACTATGTGACGTACTGCCATGAACAGGGCGTGGAGGTCTGGGCGCTGATCAGCAATCTGGAAAATTCCGAGGTGGATACGACACAGGTTCTGAGCGTGACATCCGCCAGGGACGCGCTGGTAAATAATCTTATTTCAGAGGCTGTCAAATATGACCTGGACGGCATCAATGTCGATTTTGAGAGTCTGGACGGTGAGGCCGGAACCGGTTTTCTCCAGTTTATCCGGGAACTGTCCCTGAAGTGCGAGAGCAACGGGCTTGTCCTCTCCGTTGATAACTACGCGCCGGCATCCCACAATCTGTTTTATAACAGGGAGGAGCAGGCGGTGTTTGCGGACTATATTGTCCTGATGGCTTACGATGAGCATTATAACGGCTCGGACGAGGGATCGGTGGCCTCCCTGAGTTTTGTGACACAGGCAGTGGAGGATACGCTGGAGGAGGTCTCTGCCGATCAGCTGATTCTCGGCATTCCTTTCTATACCTGGCTGTGGAAGCTGACGCCGGAGGAGGGGACGGATGACGGCAGCTATACCGTCACGAGCGAGGCCCTCGGCATGAGCGAGGCGGAGGCGCGGGTCGCGGCAAACGGGGCGGTCTATGAGTGGCTGGAGGATTGCGGGCAGTATTATGCCGAGTATGAGTATGACGGAAGTACCTATAAAGTCTGGCTGGAGGATCAGAATTCCATTGCCGAGAAGCTGAAGGTGCGGCAGTCCTACGGACTTGCGGGGGCATCGTTCTGGAAGCTCGGATTCGAAAAAAACACCGTCTGGAATACGATCGCGGAGTACCTGCAGTGATCATTTTGCCTGATTGGCGTGTATAGAATGAAAATTTCTCTCATATCATGTACAAATCGGTTTGGCATGATATGGGAGTTTTTTTGAGGGAAAAAGCGGAATTGGTGATGGCGGTTGTCCTGATCGCCGCAGCGATCCTTGTGGCGCCGCGGTCAGCCGAATATGTGATGAGTATGAAGGCAAAAACAGCTGCGACGGTGGTGGTGATCGACCCGGGACACGGTGCGGATGATCCGGGAAAGGTGGGCGTATCGGGCGTCAACGAAAAAGATCTGAATCTGGAGATCTCATTGAAGCTGCGGGAGTATCGGGAGGAGGAGGGAATCCGCGTGGTGATGACGAGTACGGAGGATGTCAGCCTTGCGGAAAGCGATGCGCAGAGCGTGAAGGTGTCGGATCTGAAACGGCGGGTGGAGATTATTGAAGAAGCGCAGGCGGCTCTGGCGGTCAGTATTCATCAGAACAGCTATACGGACAGCGCTGTCAGCGGCGCGCAGGTTTTTTATTATGCGGATTCGGATGAGGGCGCGGCTCTGGCCGGGATTTTGCAGGAGAGCCTGATCGAGAATCTGGACCCGTCCAACACCCGTGCGGCGAAAGCAAACACGAGCTATTACATCCTGAAAAAGACCTCCGTCCCCACCGTGATCGTGGAGTGCGGATTTCTGTCGAATGCAAGGGAGGAGGCTTTGCTGTCCGAGGAGGATTATCAGGAAAAGGCGGCACAGGCGATCTGTGAGGGAATCCGGAGGTATCTGGGGCAGGACTCAGATCTCTAAAAAATATTTTTCATATGCGTTGATGATCTTCGTATCCAGATAGGAGTTTTCCCGCTTCAGTGTGTAATCATACTGCATGTGTACATGTCCGTGAAGCATGTAGGCAGGACGGTATTTTTCCAACAGCGGGAAAAAGGCCTCGTAACCCCGGTGGGGTGCGTCATCCGCGTCGCCGATGCCCCGAAGGGGCGCATGGGTGACCAGCACATCGAAGCCTCCGTACCGGCGGATTTGGAGTGCTACTTTGCGGATCCGGCGCCTCATCTGAGCCTCGGTATACATGTAGGCGCCCTCCTTGTAGGGGACACAGCCTCCCAGACCGAGGAAACGCACACCGTTGTAGAGGAAGACGCGGTCGTCGATGCAGACGCAGCCATCCGGTGCGATCCGGTCATAGCAATGGTCGTGGTTCCCGTGTGCATAGAGAACGGGGACATTGGCAAATGTGACCAGAAAGGACAGATAGCGGGGATCGAGATCCCCGCAGGAGACGATAAGGTCCGTATCGGTCAGACGATTTTCGTTGTAGTGGTTCCAGAGCGCCGGCGATTCCCTGTCGGCAATAGCCATGATTTTCATTCGGGATCGTCCTCCTTGCGGATTCCTTCCTGGCGCACAACGCTCTGTGTCTCGATTTCGGGCATCAGATCCTTGGCGGTGGGGATAAATCCGTCCACATTGTCCGCCAGCCAGTCCATGCCGATGATGTCGGGCAGCGACATGTGGCTGTCCGGATCAGACTGTATCACACCTTCCTGTGAGTGGAGGATGCCGCTGAAGGGTTTAAAATCATACCGCATGATGGAGCGCTTCAGGGTTTCCAGAAGATTCCGGGTCTCGGAGGGGATGGAGGGAGACCACTCCACATCCATCACGCCGGAGGACATGCCCCAGAAGTAGCTTACAGCCTTGTTCCCCTCTGTTTTCCCGTCTGCATTCCATGTTCCGTACAGGATATTCCGGATGATGCGTTCATAGAATTTGCCCCAGTCCAGTACAGGCATGGCGAGGTTGATCGGCCGCTCTCCGTTGACGCGGTAGAGGCCGAAGCGCCGGTTGGCGTGCTGCGGAACGATCATATCCAGATGGGAGATATAGGTTGCGCCCATATTGTACAGCTTTTCCGTCAGATCAATCCCCTGATTTTCTTTCAGAGTAGACCATTCCAGAAGTACCCGTGCCCGCGGGTTCACCATCTTCACGCCGATGGCAAAGGCATTGATGTTTGCCGCCATACTGGTGATCGGGTAGTCCGCGATATAGCCGATTTTATCCGTATCGGTCATGATGCCGGCGAGAACACCGTTCAGAAGCTTTGCCTCAAATATCCGGACGTAGTATGTGCGGATATATTTGTGCGCCGTGTTCAGCGAACAATTCAGAATCTTTACCTCCGGGTGGTCTACCGCCGCCTTGATGCTGGCGGAGAGAAAGACCGGGCTCGTGGTAAAGAGGATCGTGTTGCCGTCGGAGATCGCCTGTTCAATGGCTTTTGCGGCGTCCTCCGCAGTCGCGTTGTTTTCGTATGCAGTGGTCTCAATCCTTCCGTGAAACGCATCGTTCAGATACATGCGGCCGAGCTCATGCGCATACGTCCAACTGGATGTCTCCGTGGATTTTGCGTGGATGAAGGCGATTTTCACCGTTTTCGCGGAGCCTGTGGAGACCGTCAGAATCTGGGAGAGCAGATTCTTTTTGGCATCGGGAGTCGGATCCAGCTTCAGGTCTGTCTTCTGCTCCGGTTCCTCATCGCTCTGGCTGATTTCAATCTCTTCCCAGACCCGTTTGAGGTTTTTGCGGAGGTCGGCCGGGCTTTCCTCTTTCATCGACTCATAGCCGAAGACATACATATAGGAGAGAAGCGCGTCGCCGGCGGTGCAGGAAAGCCTGTCGCCGCCCAGATCGCGGAAGGCCTCGGCAAACCGGTTGTAACAAGAACGGAAATCGATCCGGTCGTCCATAGACCACCGCGCATTGCGTCTGTGGTCGGGCAGGCGGCAGAGCCTCCGGAAGCTGCCTGCATGGGTGAATTCGAGGTAGTTGATGTTGGTTTCGTTGTAAAAATCGAGAAACTCATAGTAGATCCGGATCTCCGGGGTGTCCTTCCATGCGGGAATGATCCGGGTTACATAGGCGGAAACACTGGGAGCATCATAGTATTTCAGGACGCTGACACGCTTATTCCCCTCCAAAACATAGTAATGGTTCAGGTACTCATAGGCGATGATGGGGTCGCGGATGCCTTCCCGCAGATGGGAGGCGTACAGATTCATCCATTTCATGGCGAACTCCGTGTCCTCATCCATGATCGGCATAAAGTTCGGGGCAAAGGAGTTCATACGCCCTCTTGTCTTGGTTCCCACGATCAGATCGGTCGGAATATCGATCAGGCCGAGAGGAACCTCCCCACGTATTTCGACATTTTCCAGAATGATATCCAGGGCGGGCAGGGTATCCGGCTGTGACAGGGCGGCTCTTGCCTGCATTTCTTTTCGCCCAAGCTTCTGTGCGGCTAAATAATGTTCCTGTGACATAGAATGCTCCTTTTTGTGTTTGCCCTGCGTCAGGCGTCAGGACACACTGGAAAAATGGTAGATGGTCTTGGATTTAAAGGGCTGTCCCGGTGTCAGGATGACAGAGGGAAAGTCCGGGTGGCTGGTGGCATTGGGGAAATGCTGCGTTTCTAAGCAAACACTCCCGTAGGCCGGATAACAGCGGCCTTTTTTGCCGTGCGCGGCCGGGGAACCGGCAGGCACATAGAGCTGCATGCCCGGCTGGTCCGTGAAGCAGGTCATCCGGATGCCGGACTGCAGGGAGGAGAGAACGGCCGCTTCTGTGAGCCCGGAGCCGGAGAGCACAAAGTTGTGGTCATAGGTCCGGCTGTGGCGAAGCTGGTAATAGTCCGCGCGGATATCCTTGCCGATGGGCTTGGCCGTGGTGAAATCCATCGGCGTTCCCGCCACATCCAGAATCCGTCCGGTGGTCAGGTCATTCTCATCCGTCTCGGTGAACTGCGATGCGTTGATCATGAGCATATGGTTTAAGACTGTGTCTGCACTTTCTCCGTCCAGATTAAAGTAAGCGTGGTTGGTTGTGTTGAAAACCGTGTCCTGATCCGTCCTTGCTTCATAGAAGATGGAGAGCTCGTTATCCTCGCTCCAGCTGTAGGTGACATTCATGGCCAGCGTGCCGGGGTAGCCCTCCTCGCCGTCCGGCGATACGCGGGTGAAGCGGACGGTATTTCCCTCGATGCAGGAGTCCCAGTTGTAGTAGTGAAATCCCCGCAGCCCGCCGTGAAGATGGTTCGGGCCGTTGTTGACGGCAAGGGAATAGGTCTGACCGTTCAGGGTGAATTCTCCCTTCGCGATGCGGTTTGCATGGCGGCCGACGACGGCGCTGAAGCTGGCGGTATCCTGTTCGTATTCTGCCAGTGTATCATAACCGAGGCAGACATCGCGAAGCGTTCCCTCCCGATCCGGTACACAGATGCTCACGATGCGGCATCCGAAGCTGGTAACGGTCACACAGGCTCCGCCTGAATTTTTCATGCAGTATAGATAAGCGTTTTGGCCATCGGATGTCACACCGAAGGACTGTTTCGTAATGTTCATGTGTTTCCTCCATTTTCCAAAAACTCCTGTTCGGATGAGTTTTCGCAATCAGTATACTTTATCTTATTGCCGTTGACAAGAAAAAATCTATTCACCGTGTTGGAAATATGATATAATTCCAGTTATGGTAACACGGGAGTTTGACAGTTGCATAGAGTAAAAATCAGTCGCAGGCCGCATAAAAC
>JAJQBV010000130.1 GCA_021203115.1 Clostridiales bacterium
TCTGAATCTTTCCTGTTCTATCCCGCTGGGGATTCCGGTGATCGGCGGCGCATTTGCCATTATCGTAGTGTAATTGGTTTTCGGCGGACTGGGACAGAACTTTATGAACCCGGCTCTGGGCGCCCGGTGCTTCCTGCTTTTGTCGTTTACCGGTCCCATGACCAGCTTTGCGACGATTCCGCTGGACACGACGACCAGCGCGACGCCGCTGTCCTATTTGAGCGACGGCGGTCTGTACACGGATACCATGGCGATGTTTACCGGCCGCATTTCCGGTACGATCGGTGAGACCAGTGTGATCGCCATCCTGATCGGTGCGATCTTCCTGATTGCCATGGGCATCATTGATCTGCGGATCCCGGGTACATACATTCTTACCTTTGCGATTTTTGTCATTCTGTTCGGCGGGCATCTCACCACGGGCGACATGGTTCCCTTTGTGGTGCAGGAGCTCTGCGGCGGCGGTCTCATGCTCGGCGCGTTTTTCATGGCGACCGACTATGTGACATCGCCGATCACGCCGAAGGGCAAGATCATATACGGCGTCATCTGCGGCTGCCTGCTCGGCATTTTCCGCTTGTTCGGTTCTTCCGCAGAGGGATGCTCTTACTCCATTATCTTTGCAAATATGTTAGTGCCGTTGATCGAGAGATTCACGGTGCCGAAACCGTTTGGTAAAGGAGGGGAGAAATAATGAAAAATATATTGGTCAAAGACGCACTCATCCTTTTTGCGATCACGCTGGTCGCGGGATTCGGCCTCGGCGCGGTTCATGAGATCACGCTGGAGCCCATCGCGGCGGCGGAGGCGGAGGCTCAGCAGGAGGCGTATGAGACGGTTTTCGAGGATGCGGACTCCTTTGTGGAGCTCCCCGGCTTCAGCGCGGAGGACGCGGCAGCGGTTCTCGCGGAGAACGGATACGAGGAGGATAGCATTGAGAGCTGCGTACAGGCAGTGGACGCGGACGGCAATCTTCTGGGCTATGTGATCAACGCGACAGACCCCAACAGCTATGGCGGAGATGTCACCCTCTCGCTGGGTGTGCGGGTGGACGGCACGGTGAACGGTTACTCTCTCACGGACATCAGCGATACCGCCGGTCTCGGCATGAAGGCGAAGGAAGAGGCCTTTTATTCACAGTTTGAGGATAAGCAGGTGGAAGCGTTTGTCGTGACGAAGACCGGAGCGACAAGCGACGAGGAGATCGACGCCATCAGCGGCGCGACCATCTCATCCACAGCCGTAACCAACGCGGTGAACGCAGGCCTGTGCTATTACAGATATCTGATGGATCTGACAGGAGGTGAACTTCTCAGTGAATAAGTGTATCGAACGTTTACATAATGGAATTATCAAGGAGAATCCTACCTTTGTGCTGCTGCTTGGTATGTGTCCGACACTGGCTGTCACCACATCTGCCATGAACGGCGTCGGTATGGGTCTTTCCACGACACTGGTGCTTGTTTTTTCAAACCTGATTATCTCACTGCTGCGCAAGATCATACCGGACAAAGTGCGTGTTCCGGCTTTTATCGTGGTTGTGGCGTCGCTGGTTACGATCGTACAGTTCCTGCTGCAGGGCTATCTGCCGGATCTGTATGATTCCCTCGGCATCTACATTCCGCTGATCGTGGTAAACTGCATTATCCTCGGCCGTGCGGAGAGCTATGCTTCCAAAAACGGACCGATCCCGTCGGTTTTCGACGGAATCGGCATGGGCCTCGGATTTACGCTGGGCCTCACCTGTATCGGTATTGTCCGTGAAATCCTCGGCGCGGGTCAGATCTTCGGCGTACAGGTGCTTCCGCTTGCGGATTCCGCCGCGGGTACGGCCGGTTACACGCCGGTTACGATCTTTGTTCTGGCTCCGGGCGCATTCTTCGTTCTGGCATTCCTGATTGCGGTTCAGAACGCCTACAAGAACGCACGGCGCAAAAAGGGTCTCAAGGTAAAAGAGGCGGCCGGATGTCTCGGCGGAGACTGTGCTTCCTGCGCAGAGGGTGTCTGCCCTGTCCCTGAGAAAAAAGAGGCGGCGCTGGCTGCTTCGGCTGAGAAGAAAGAAGAACAGGAGGCGGATAAATAATGAAAGAAGTTATTTTAATTGCGATCGGATCTGCGATTGTAAATAACGTAGTGTTGAGTCAGTTCCTCGGTTTGTGTCCGTTCTTCGGCGTCTCAAAAAAGGTCAGCACGGCGGCGGGAATGGGCGCCGCGGTTATCTTTGTTATCACGATCGCGTCCTTTGTGACAAGTGTTCTGGACACGTTTGTTTTACAGAATTTTGATCTGGTTTATCTGCGGACCATTGTATTTATTCTGGTTATCGCCGCGCTGGTGCAGTTCGTGGAGATGTTCCTGAAGAAATCCATGCCGCCCCTGTACAATGCGCTGGGCGTGTATCTGCCCCTGATCACGACCAACTGTGCGGTGCTCGGTGTTGCGCTGAACAATGTGCAGTATGGTTACGGCATCGGCGTCGCCACGGTCAACGGTTTTGCAACGGCGGTCGGCTTTACGCTGGCGATCGTCATTATGGCCGGTATCCGCGAGAGTATTGAGTACAATGATTTCCCGGAGGCTCTGAAGGGGTCTGCCATCGTGCTGGTTACCGCCGGTCTTATGGCAATCGCGTTCATGGGCTTTTCCGGCGTGATTTAAGGAGGTATACAGATGGATGTTCAGGCTATTATAATTGCCACCGTTGTGGTCGGCGTAGTTGGTATTGTCATCGGTATCGTCCTCGGAATCGCCGGTGAGAAGTTTAAAGTAGAAGTGGATCCCAACGAGGAGGCGATCCTCGGCGTCCTGCCCGGAAACAACTGCGGCGGCTGCGGGTATGCCGGATGTTCCGGCCTGGCGGCTGCGATCGCGAAAGGTGAGGCGGAGGTCGGTGCCTGCCCGGTGGGCGGAGCGCCGGTTGCCGCACAGATCGGTGCCATCATGGGCCAGGAGGTCAGTGAGGCGGTCCGGAATGTCGCTTTTGTAAAGTGCGCCGGTACCTGCGAGCAGGCAGGCACGGATTACAATTACATAGGGGAGCAGACCTGCTCGATGGTGAAGTTTATCTCCAACGGAGGCCCCAAGTCCTGCAACTACGGCTGCATGGGCTTCGGCGACTGCGTCGCGGCCTGCCCGTTTGACGCGATCCATATCGTGAACGGCATCGCTGTGGTGGATAAGGATGAATGTAAGGCCTGCGGCAAGTGCATTGAGGCCTGCCCGCAGAATCTGATCGAGCTGGTCCCCTACGATGCGAAGCACATGGTACAGTGCAGCTCCAGAGATATGGGCAAGAATGTGATGAAAGCCTGCAAGGTGGGCTGCATCGGCTGCAAGATGTGCATGAAGGTCTGTGAGGCGGACGCGATCACGGTTGAGAACAATATCGCTCATATTGATCAGGAGAAGTGCACGGGCTGCGGCAAGTGTGCGGAGAAGTGTCCGAAGAAGATCATCTGTTGACTCAGATGTTACGATTCACGGCGTATCGGAATTTCTGAATGGAATCGTCATGCTTGCATGTAAGACCATTCAGAAATTTTGATGCAGCCTGTGAAGCAGGAACTCCTCTCTACATAAGCAATTCCAATACGCGTAAGCGGATTGAGGAGCCTGCTTGGCAGGCGGGAATTGCGCATGGAGAGTGGAGGACCGTGAATTGTAACATCTTATAATGAAAGACGCTCATAAAAATGCAGACAAATGATTATTTCAAATACAAAAAGAGGATTGTGGTAAAGATCGGGTCGTCATCTCTCCAGCATCCGCAGACGGGAGATCTGAATTATTATAAGATCGAGAAGCTGGTACGGGAGCTCTGCGACATCCGCAACCGCGGCATCGACGTGTGCCTGGTCAGCTCCGGCGCGATCGCGGTGGGGCGAAAGGCGCTCGGACTGACCGACCGGCCGCAGGATACCGCAACGAAACAGGCCTGTGCGGCGGTGGGTCAGGCACGTCTGATGATGACCTATCAGAAGCTTTTTTCGGAGTACCACCAGACAGCGGCGCAGATCCTGATTACGAAGGGAACGATCTTCAATCCGGTGTCCCGCGAGAATGCCCACAACACGTTTCGCCAGCTCTTTGAGCTGGGAGCCATCCCGATTGTGAATGAGAATGACACCGTCTCCACCTACGAGATGCAGTTCGGCGACAATGATACCCTGTCCGGGCTGGTCACCTCTCTGCTGGAGGCGGATCTTCTGATCATGCTCTCCGATATCGACGGTCTGTACACCGATGACCTCAGAGAGAATCCGAATGCGAAGCTGATCGAGGAGGTTACAGAGATGGACGGGCATATCGACCGCATGGCGAAGGAGACGACCGGCAGCGATGTCGGCACCGGCGGGATGGCCACCAAGCTGACCGCGGCAAGGATTGCGACGGCCTCCGGCGCGGACATGGTCATCGTCAACGGGCAGGATGTCGGGATTCTTCATGAAATTATGGAGGGCAGCTTCCACGGAACGCTTTTTCGTGCGCAGAAAAACACCGAGTTCGATATCCAGAGCTTTCTGGAAAAGCATTAGAAAAGAAAGTCAGGGAATCTCATGACAGACGAAAAGGTGGCTCGTATCAATGAGCTGTATCATAAATCAAAAGAACAGGGGCTGACCGAGGCAGAGCAGGAAGAACAGAAAGCGCTCCGCGCGGAGTATGTCGCCTCGTTTCGTCGGAATCTGAAAGCACAGCTGGATAACATTGACATGCAGAATCCGGACGGTACGATTGAGAATCTGGGTGAGAAGTATCGAAAAATGCACAAATGATGACAAGGAAAAGATCAGCGAGACAGGGCTCTCAGCACTGCCTCCGGCGAGGCATCCTCCGCTTCCAGAAAATAGAGCGGCTCGCGCAGAGAATTCAGATCGTGCGCGTCGGAGCTGCTGATCATACGGCAGTTTTCCAGATATGGATGCGTTGCCTTTAAATCCGGCCAGTCGGCCGAGTTTTTTACTTCCACGCAGGAAAACCGGCTGTCCGGAGGGACAAAGCCCAGATTTCCGAGAAGGCTGGTGGTGGATTTGTTGATGTGTGCCGGAGCCATGACACCGTGGTACTGCCGCACCAGGTCATACACCGCGTCCAGCGGGATCGCGGTGGCGGAGATCAGGAGCTTTTCCTCCCTCCCGCAGATCTGATCGTCTGTATCATAGATGATCTGGTTTCCGAAAAAGGACGGTGTGTTCGGGATGTTCGGAAGCTGCGCGTAGACATACGCATCAAAGGCCATGGCGTCCGCCAGCGCCGCAAAGTAGCACAGCACGTGCACCTCCTCGGCGGTCGTCAGCTCCATCCCGAATAGGATGTTCATCCCGTATTCCTTTGCTGCCGCGGCGAAGGCGGGGCAATTTTTGCAGGAAGAATGATCGGTCAGAGCGATGAGATCCAGACCGATCACCTTTGCCATGCCAACGATGTTTGCCGGAGTCATGTCATCGTCCCCGCAGGGGGAGAGGCAGGAGTGGATATGCAGATCGTAGGAGAGTTTAACCATGGATCCGGTTGTAAACCTCCAGCGCCATGTCAAAGATCGGGCGATCCGTCCGAAGGAGCGTGAGGTCCTGGGATACCGCTTTGAGCTTCATGTTGTCGTCGGCGTTTGCGCTGCAGCAGAGGATGATGCAGGCACAGTCCGCCAGCGAGGCGACGGCCAGCGTGTTTATATTGGCCATCACGGTGCACCATGCGCAGCCGGCCGGTGCGTTCCCCATCGCGACGCTTAAAAGATCGCAGCAGTAGGGCTCTGTGATCACGGCATCCGCATCTCCGGTGTGGATGACCTCCAGTCCGCAGTCTTTTATCAGTTCATTCACTGTCATAGTGGATACTCCTTTTCGATGATTTTCAGGGTAATCTTACAACACTTCCCCTGTCGTGTAAATAAAAATCACTCCGGAACTCAGGTGATCTCTCTCGTAAGGAAAATGCAGTCCCCGATGGAGGCGTCGCGCGTGTTCATCACGATGTCGCTGGCGAGCGCCTTGCAGGTGGGGGCACCGCAGCACCCGCAGTCCAGACCGGGCAGCGTTTCCAGCAGGGCCTCGACCTTCTCCATATTTCCCATGCTCTCGAAGATATTCTCGCCGAGGCTGTAGACCGGCTCGTAGGTGATCGGCTCCGACCAGCCGAAGTCCTCCGGCGTGTGGCCGCCGAGATCGGTCTCCTCTGTCCGTGTGGGCGGCTCGCCCTGATTGATCCGCTTCGTCTTAGAGCGCGCTAGATAGGCGTTCTCCACATTCAGGACACCGCCGACACATCCGGCGCTGCAGGAGTTCAGCTCTACGAAGCGCAGGCCGCCCTCGAACTTCTCATCCTCAAGATCCTCCAGCACATGGATGACATTCTCAATGCCGTCCGCCGCCAGATATTCGTTGGAGCGGATGCCGGCAGCCTCGCCGCCGCTGACGGACCATCCCTTTCCGAGACGGCCGGAGGTGGTCACGGTCTGAATGTTTTTCTCTGCCTCCTTCATGTGGGAGAGGAGGACAGGGTAAAAGTCCTTGATGCCGATCACGCGGTCCACATTGCTCTTTTCCAGTCCCAGAGGCGCCCGCGTGAACGCGACCTTGGAGGGGCAGGGAGAGAGGAAGACGATGCCGATCGCATCCTCCGGAAGGCCGGTCCGTTTGACGGCCCGCTCCCTCGCAAGCTGTGCCGCCACTTCCATCGGCGGCAGAATCGGCAGCATGTGGTCGATCAGATTCGGGAAGCGGACACGGATCAGGCGCTCGATGGTGGGACAGGCCGTGCTGATCAGCGGCCACTGGTCCGGATGCGCCGCTATGTACTCCCGCGTGGCGGCGGAGACGATCTCCGCGCCGGTGCTGACCTCGAAAACATCGTCGAAGCCGGACAGCAGGAGCGCGGTCAGGATGATATTCACATCCGTCAGGTGATTAAACTGGCTGTAGAGCGCGGGCGCCGGCAGAGCGACCAGGTAGGAGAAATCCCCGCGGAACTCCTCGAACTGATCCCGCCTGCACCGCTTTGCGTGGTGCGGGCATTGGCGGCAGCATTCGCCGCAGTCGATGCAGTATTCGGGGATGATGGACGACTTCCCGCCCCGGATGCGGATGGCCTGTGTGGGACACCGCTTCAGGCAGGAATAGCAGCCGATGCACCGCTCCTCGTGTAAATATACAGAATGGTAAAATTTGTCCATTATCATGCCTCGTCAAAAACGGATCTGCATGGTGACGGTGGTGCCGACCCCGAGCTCCGTGTCAATGTGAATCTCGTCGGAGGAGCGCTTCATATTCGGAAGTCCCATGCCCGCGCCGAAACCGAGAGAATTTACTTCATTATTCGCGGTGGAAAACCCCTCCTGCATCGCCTGTTCGATGTCCGGGATCCCGGGTCCCACATCCTTTAACACCATGACAATCCGGTCCGGAAAAATGTCTACGTCGATGACGCCGCCGTTTGCGTGGATGACCATATTGATCTCACCCTCATAGATGGCGATGGCACAGCGGCGGATAATGTCCGGCGGAAGGTTCATCTGTTTTAACTTCTGTTTCAGCTTGCTGCTGGCCTCCCCGGCACGCGTGAAGTCGGTACTGTCGACCTGATACCGATAATGGATGCTGCTCATGTTAGTATCCCCTTTCCTGATAGAGTCTGCCGCAGGCGTCGTACATGCGCAGGTCGGAGCGAAGGAGATAGATGCCGCAATCCTCGGCCATGCGGATCATCTCCTCCGTGGGGGTCTTCCCGCGGATGAACGCGATGCAGATGATATCCATCATCTCCGCCGTGCGGATCACCTGAGGGTTCGTGAGCCCGGTCAGTAAAAGGGCGTCCTTTTTTATAAAAGCAAGGACGTCGCTCATCATATCCGCGCCGCAGATCGTCTCGATCTCGCGGTTTAAATCGGTGGGTGAAGTCAGCACTTCGGCGTCCAGTAATTCTACAACTTTCCCGATGGTCATACCTATATTCCGCCTTTCTTCGAAAGGCACCAATGGGGTTATGAAACCCAGTTTTTGGCTTATTCCGATTTCTAATTTCCGATT
>JAJQBV010000081.1 GCA_021203115.1 Clostridiales bacterium
GTCATATCCCACACGCAGTTCCTCTGATTTTTCGCGCTCCTCCTCCGTCGCCTCCAGCGCAAGATTGAAAAGGTTATCGAGTTTTTCACTGTTCATGCATTTGATCTCACTGATTCTGACCTCAGTTTATCATATGCACAGACCTCACCAGTCTTTCCCGGTTTATTGACTCTCTGCATCATCCTTTCGGATGCATCCCCGCTCCAGATTCGGCGCAAGCCACTCCTCTTTCGCATAATCCCATAGCTTTTCCGATCCGAAATGAGTATTGCAGTTTCGATTCAGGATCTGTCCGATCTGCACCCCGTGCTCCACCCACGCCTTTCCGTCAGTCGCGGCGTTGAGCATCATGGGCTTAAGATTATCCAGCGTCAGGGCGACCCGTGCCTCCGGCGTTTTCTGTTCCTAAAATTCCTTACACATCTCATAGAGCTTTTTCCCCTGATCCTCCGGGAGAAGGCCGTAGATGCGCTCCGCCGCCCGCTGTTCCCGCGCCGCCTGCGTCTTTTTCCCTTCCTCGTCATAGGCATAGGTATCTCCGGCATCGATCTCGACAATATCATGGATCAGCAGCATCATTACCGTCCGAAGAACATCAACCGGCTCATTGGCATACTCCGCCAGAAGAAACGCCATGATTGCCATATGCCATGCGTGCTCGGCATCGTTCTCCTTGTGTTCTCCGTCGGACAGATAGGTCTGCCTCCCGATCCGCTTCTCCTTATCAATCTCCAGAATAAACGCCAGCTGCCGCTGCAGCCGGTCATTCTCCGCCCGGCTTTCCCTGTCTTCTCTCATCGCGCTCCTCATTTCTCCGCCTAAATTGTTTCGACTCCGCAAATTTCGAGGATTCTCTGTACCGCGTCCTCCCGCCCCGTGTTGACCACATAATCACACAGCGCTGCGTTTTTCAGCTCATTCTCCAGAGACATCAGCCGCAGCGTCTTCTCGCGGTTGGTCATTTCCTTCTCCAGAATGCTCCCGATCATGCGCTCCCGGCTGCACTTACAGAAAATGATGATCGTGGGGTAATGGCGTTTCATCGCGATCGCCCCGCTTAAGTCGATCGGCATGACAATATAGCGGTTTTGTGCCATCAGAGCCGAGATATCCGCCGTCTTCGTCCCATAGGCATATCCGGCGTACATGGTCGTCTCGATAAACGAGGCGCGGTCACGAATAAACTCTTCCGGTGAAATCTGCGTATGGATCCCGTCCGTCACCGGTTTGGTTGTGTAAGCCCTCGGCACAGTAAAGGCATCCCGCGTACAGAGCTCCCGCGTAATCTTATTTTTGTTGGAGCCGCTGGGACCGACCAGCGCAATCACGGCGGGCGGCTCTGCCTCCACGCGATCCTCGATCATGGAGGATTTAATCTGATCCAGAAGCGTAAAAAATTCCTCGAAATTATTGACCGCCAGCAGACCGGTCAGCTCTGTATTCCATGGTTTGCGCATCAGCACCGGGAAACGGGCATTGCTCTTCAAAATGTTCTGCGGCCCATCGTCCAGCGTGATATCCACATGAACCACAGACTTCTGAAATCCCATGATAATATTCTCTTCCGGGAAATCGGGAAACGCCTCCCGAATCTGTTCCATCCGTCGGGTCATAAACTGCGGGTAAGCCGCGGTGACGATATAGACAATGCCCTTGGTCTGCAGCTTTCGAATGAACGCCTTTGATTCCTCCGGAACATACTGACGGTCATAAAGCCGCGGATCGTGGTAGTATTTCCGGATCACGGAGGCCCGCCCCGTGTTTTCCCACGAGGTAATGTCCTCCAGCGTCAGCGGCGGATCATAATGATATTCCTCATTCGCCATCTCGATGGCGCGGTCGTTGAAGGGGGCGATGACATCGTCCCAGTCGATGCCGAATGTAAGCATGCTCTGCTCCTTCTTTGAAAACAAAAACGGGCTCCCGCATGAGGAGCCCGTCGCATTTTATTTGTCCTGGGGAAGTTCCTCACGGATTTCCTTGGTGCGGATTTCTTTACAGATCGCATCAATAAAGTCGCCCAGCGGCCGGACTCCCTCGTCTCCCGCAAAACGGCTGCGGACGGATACCGTTCCCTCTGCCTCCTCGCTCTGGCCGACGACCAGCATATAGGGAAGACGTGCCATACGCGCGTCGCGAATCTTGTATCCGATCTTCTCTGCGCGCGCATCCACCGTGACATCCACGCCGTTCTTCGCCAGCTCGGCGCGAACCTTCTCTGAATAGTCCAGATATTTTTCGGAGATGGGAAGGATGCGCACCTGCTCCGGGCAGAGCCATGTCGGGAACTTACCGGCATATTTCTCAATCAGCCATGCCAGCGTCCGCTCATAGCAGCCGATGGAAGTCCGGTGGATGATGCAGGGACGGACCTTGTCTCCGTTCTGGTCGATATAGTACATATCAAACTGCTCCGCCTGCAGCTCATCCCACTGGATGGTGATCATGGTGTCTTCCTTGCCGTAAACGTTCTTGGCATTGATATCTACCTTCGGCCCGTAAAACGCAGCCTCGCCGACATCCTCCACAAAGGGGATATCCAGCTCGTTCAGCACGTCGCGGATGTGCTGCTCTGTCTGATTCCAGACCTCTGCGCTGCCGATATATTTATCCGGATTCGCGGGATCCCACTTGGACAGATGATAGGTCACATCGTCATTTAAGCCCAGTGTCGTCAGGCAATGCTTCGCCAGCGCAAGGCATCCCTTAAACTCCTCCACCATCTGATCCGGGCGGACAATCAGGTGCCCCTCCGAGATCGTGAACTGGCGGACACGGGTCAGCCCGTGCATCTCGCCGGAATCCTCATTCCGGAAAAGCGTGGAAGTCTCGCCGTAACGGCACGGCTGATCACGGTAAGATTTCTGCGTCGCCTTATAAACAAAATACTGGAATGTGCAGGTCATCGGGCTGAGGGCAAACACTGCCTTATCCTGTTCATCGTCGCCCAGAACAAACATCCCGTCCTTATAATGATCCCAGTGGCCGGAAATCTTGTAAAGGTCACTCTTGGCCATCAACGGCGTCTTCGTGCGGACATAGCCCCACTCGTTGTCCTCCAGATCCTCAATCCACCGCTGCAGCTTCATGACCATCTTCGTGCCCTTCGGCATCAGCAGCGGCAGTCCCTGACCGATGACATCCACCGTGGTGAAAAGCTCCATCTCCCGTCCCAGACGGTTGTGGTCGCGGTTTTTGATATCCGCAAGATACGCCAGATACTCGTTCAGCTCATCCTTTTTCTGGAACGCGGTCCCGTAAATCCGCTGAAGCTGTGCCCGGTTGCTGTCGCCGCGCCAGTATGCCATGGAGGAAGAAGTCAGCTTGAACGCCTTGATTCCCTTTGTCGTCATCAGGTGAGGTCCCGCACAAAGGTCCACAAAGCCGCCCTGATCATAGAAAGAGATCTCCGCATCCTCCGGCAGATCCTCGATCAGCTCTACCTTGTACGGCTCCTGCCGCTCCTGCATCAGGCGGATGGCCTCCTCTCTGGGCAGCGTGAACCGCTCCAACGCATGGCCCTCCTTGATGATTTTCTTCATCTCTTTCTCGATATTGTCCAGATCCTCTCTGGAAAACGGATCCGCCTCAAAATCGTAGTAGTATCCGGTATCAATGGAGGGACCGATGGCAAGCTTTGCGTTGGGGAAGAGCCGCTTCACGGCCTCCGCCAGAACGTGTGATGTCGTGTGCCGGATCGTGGCAAGTCCCGCCGGGTCATTCGCAGTCAGGATATTTAAGGTGCAGTCCTCCGTGACCATAGTCCGCAGATCCACAACCTCACCATTCACTTCCCCGGCACAGGCCGCACGCGCCAGCCCTTCACTGATATCTTTCGCGATATCATACACACTCATGCTATGCTCATACTCTTTTTCTGAGCTGTCCTTTAATGTGATCTTCATCGTCTCTCTCCTCCATCTGTGTTGCACTCAGATTTTCATTTTCTTAAATTCCCGCATTCATTTGCGAACCATCCGAAAAAATATCTCAGCGGTTTCTCCCGCAGCATTTCTTGTACTTCTTTCCGCTTCCGCAGGGGCACGGATCGTTCGGGTAAATCTTCTCCGGCTTTACCACTGTGCCGGATTTCTTCTGCTCGATATAAAGCTCCTTGCGCTTTTCCTCGGTAAAAATCTTCTCCCACTGGGGAAGCTCATAGAGCCAGTCCGCTTTGGCATCAACCATGTTCTTATACAGTTTTTCCTTGTCAAAAGCCAGACTGACAACAGAATCCTCCGTCAGATTCTCCAGATCATTGGGCGTGACCAGGCTCTCCTGAATGCCGTCAAGAAAACCGACCATAGCCATGAGCTCCAGCTCATATTTATCCGCCAGCTCTTTTACCGTGCCCTGCACAGCCTCATCCGGAGTCTCCAGCAGCTTCTCATAAACACTTTTCTCCTTGAGAAAATAGCGGTTCCAGAACTTCTCCAGCTCTCCTCTGTCCGCCTTGTCATTGTAGGCAATCTTCTGCCAATCCTGTAATAATCCCATTTTCTATACCACCTTTTTCTTCAAATCATCTGAAAATTATATGTGCACCGGCCTCTGTCAGCAAACCCGGCGCAGACATAGCGATAGTATACATCACTTTTCCTCATTTTTCAATCATTTCATAAAATCTGTCTTTCCGTGAATATTTCTCCGGAATCCGTCCATAATAAAAACAGTAAGACGGTTCCGAGGAACCCCCGCGAACCGCCTTTCTATTAACTTATCCTCCCCTATGACATCTCCGGAATCCGAAATCCAGATTCCGGAGATTTTCGTTTACTCATATGTCGGCTGGATCAGTCCGTATCCTCCGTTCTTCCTCTTATAAATCACATTCACGTGGCAGTTTTCTTCCGCGTTCTGGAATACAAAGAAATCGTGTCCGACAAGCTCCATCTCCAGCACGGCATCCTCCGGAAACATCGGCTTGATGTCAAACCGCTTCACACGCCGGATCTCGACCGGCTCTTCCTCACCGGCTGCATCCCCGGACTCCGCCGCGAGTTCTCCGATTTTGGGCGCGACCGCATGCGAGGTCGGACGTCCGGCATACTTTGCCGTCAGCTTTTCCTTGTATCTGCGGAGCTTCCGCTCCATATTTTCACCGGCATCATGAATCACATTGTACAGATCCGCACCGGACTCCTCCACCCGGGTAAATGCTCCGGCATCCGACAGAGAAAGCTCCGCCGTTTTCAGGTTTCCCTCCACGCTGACCACAACCGTCAGCTCGGCCGCATCCGACACATACTTCTCCAGCTTCTTTGCCGCCTTCTCCACGGCAGAGCGGATCGCATCTGTCACGCCGATGTTGCTGCCCTTTCCTCTCACATTTACGTTCATTGCAACTCTCCTTTCCAATCGTTCTACCTCATTATTTACTGACCCTGCAGCGCCGTCATCAACGCCGGAATCAGCTGCTTCTTTCTCGACACCACATCCTTCAGAACATGGTAGTTTCCTGTTTTTTTCTTCTCATAGGCCTGTTCCACCAGTGCATCCGCATTCTCACCGGTGCAGATCAGATATGTCGTCTCGTCGATGATATTCGTCAGCATGAGGAAAACCATGGAAATCCCCTTCTCCTGCAGAACCTGTGGCAGATACGGGAGAAGGATCTCCTTCACCTGCTCCAGCTCCTCCTGCGTCATGGCGCTGATCTGCCCCACCCCGAAAGCAATCTCATTCTGCGTAAAGATTTTGAAGTCCTGATAGCAAATTTCCGCGGGTGTCTTACTTCCGAAATCGCTGCCGGCCTGAAACATGGCCTTCGCGTGCTCCTCTGTCTGAATCCCCGCGATCTTCGCCAACGCCTCCGCTGCAATCCGGTCAAGCAGCGTACAGGTCGGGGAGCGGTACAGCAGCGTATCCGAGAGAATCGCAGAACAGAGCAATCCTGCAATCTGCTTCGGGATCTCTACTCCCTGCTCCTGATACATCTGATATACGATCGTCCCGGTACACCCAACCGGCTGGTTTCGGAAAAACACCGGAGAAATCGTCTCCAGACTGCCGATGCGGTGATGATCAATGATCTCCAGAATATCCGCACCATCGATTCCGTCAGCCGCCTGAGACTTCTCATTGTGATCGACAAGAATCAACTGCTTCTTCTGCATATTTAACAGATTCCGTCTGGATATCATGCCGACATATTTGCTGTTCTCATCCAGAATCGGAAAATACCGGTGCCGCTCCTTCGACATGATATCGCGGACACCGTCCACCAGCTCCTCCGTCTCAAAACTGACCAGGCTGTGCCGATGCATGAAAAACCGGATCGGCATACTCTGGTTGATCAGACGGGCGGTCGTATATGTATCGTAGGCTGTCGTGATCAGCGTGCATCCGTGATCCGCCGCCATCCGGATGATGGTTTTGGATATCTTCGGATCACCGGCGATAATCATGCATCCCGCATTCGCCTCGATGGCACAGACCTGCGCCTCATAGCGGCTTCCCATGATGACAAGGTCATGATCGTCAATAAACTCCTCCATGATCTCCGGGTTAGCCGAGCCGACAATGACCTTGCCCTCCGTAAAGCAGGCATCCTCATCCCCGCACAGCAATGTCCCGTCGAGCGTATCGAGAATATTTTTATACCGGGTCTGCGCCCTTGAAAGAATATAGTTGTCGTAAACATCCATGTAGGAGGTCGTGATATCCTGTGTCGTGATGAGTCCGGTCATATAACCCTCCTCATCCGTGATCGCCAAAGTCGGCACATTCAGATCACGCATCATATCCCACGCCCGTTTCAGAGAGATATCCTCGCTGATCCCCGGCACACGGCGGATCTCAATATCCTTCACCTGTGCCCGTAGATCCGTGATCAGCCCCGGTGTGTCTGCTCCGAATGCACGCAGAACATATTTTGTCTCTTCATTCAGTTCCCCCGCCCGCTTCGGCTCGTACTCTTCCCCCTCCGAAGTCCGGCTTTTCAAATATGCGTAAGCGATGGCAGAACAAATCGAGTCCGTATCCGGATTCTTATGTCCGACGACCCAGACATTCCGCTTATCATCCAATCCCATATCTTTTCCCCTTTATTATTTGATTACCAATGTGAAAAAATCAATTCCGAACCAGTTGGCCAGAAGGAAATACAGCAGCACCAAAAAACTCAGGAAGCTGAAAAATGAGAAAAATTTCATCCCCTTGAACGACTTGCGAATCTTCGTCAGGCTCTTTTCTCCCAGTTCAAGCTCCTCGATCTTGACCTCCAGATCCGTCACGAGGCTCTTCATATTGCGGTAGCACTGGACATTCTCCGCATGAATCTTCTCAACAATATCCGTACGCAGGCTCTCAGACTTCTCATTGATCTCATCCATGGAGACTCTCTGTTCCTCCAGCTTCTCCACCATGGTCCTGATCTCGCCAATCTGCTCTCTCGTGCTCTCCTCCATGCGTCCGACCTGGCTGGCTGTCCTGTCCTCCAGCTGCTGCGCCTGCTGCTCCAGTGTGCTTATCATCTCCTGGATCTGTACCGTAACCTCTGTGATCAGCCGGTTCATATCGTCTCTTCCGGAATCTAAGTTCTGCTCCACCTTTGTAGTCTCCTTTTTCATTGATTCAATCTGGTTCTCTAACCGAACAATCCGCTCACGGGCAGCGTCCAGCTGCTCCTTCAGCAGGATGTTTTTTTTCTTCAGTTCACCCTCCTGCCGATGCGCCGCCGTATTCCTTTGGTCACTTCGCTGTTTTGCGGAAGGCGGATCCCCTCCCAACATGGCCTGAAGGCCGCTGATCAGATCCATTGCTTTTCCTCCTTCTTGAATTCGCACGGCTCATTGCCTGCATCCAGTATACCAAATGCGTCTGCATTTGACAACTTTTAAAGAGAATTCAGATGGGTGCGAACCATCATTGCGATTTTAAAAAGTATCGCATCCTCAAAAGAACGAATATCGAGTCCCAGCTTTTTCTCGGGAGTTTGACAGTTGCATAGAGTAAAAATCAGTCGCAGGCCGCATAAAACC
>JAJQBV010000111.1 GCA_021203115.1 Clostridiales bacterium
GGGGAATTTGCTCTCGGGGTTTTTTAAAAGGATGGATTATAAATATATAAGAAAGGTGGGATATGTGATTTAAGATGAACGAAAAAGGGAAGTCTTTTGGGAATAGAAAAATATTAAATAACAAAGTATACCTCTACCTGACAGAGTTCTTTACAGGCATGTCCGTCATGGCGGTAGAGCTCGGTGCGAGCCGTCTGCTTGCGCCATATTTCAGTTCTTCTCAGATTGTATGGACGATTATCATCGGCACGATTATGATTGCCATGGCGCTGGGGAATATCTACGGCGGCCGTTCCGCGGACAAGAATCCGGATCCGGACCGTCTGTATCGCCGGATTATTCTTGCGGCGATCTGGATTGCGCTGATTCCGGTGTTGGGGAAGTATATTATCCTCGGGATCTCGGCGGTAATGATCTTTTCCGTCAACAGCAATTTCCTGATCTGGGCGGCCTTCGCTGCGTGCATGATTATCTTTGTCTTCCCGCTTTTCCTCCTCGGTACGGTGACGCCGTCTCTGGTGAAATATGCGGTGAGCGACCTTGACGACAACGGAAAGACCGTCGGATTCCTGAATGCGTCCAACACCATCGGCAGCATTATCGGTACATTTGTTCCGACGTTTGTGACGATTCCGTCCGTGGGCGTCTCGGCGACGTTTTATATTTTCGCGGGGATATTGCTCGCGCTGTCGATCATTTATTTCTGCAGCAGAAAACAGCGGTCGATTCGTGCCGCGGTGGGCGCGGTCGTCCTTGTCCTGGCCTGTATTTTCTGCAGCACGGACAGCTTTGCCTTCTGGGAGGATAATCTCACTTATGAGGGGGAATCAGTCTACAATTACCTGCAGGTAAAAGAGGACGATGAAGCTGTCTATCTCTCTACCAATGTGTTGTTCGGCGTCCAGTCCGTCTATGTAAAGGATGACAGCCTGACCGGATACTACTATGACTATGCGATGGCGTCAACGATGATGGCAGATGTCAACGAGGCGGAAAATCTGGATGTCCTGATTCTGGGTATGGGTACCGGCACCTTTGCGACGCAGTGTGACCATTATTTTGACAACCTGACGATGGAGGGCGTGGAGATCGATGAGGATATCACAGAGCTTGCCACGGAGTATTTTCATCTCTCCGAGGATATCCCGGTCTATACCTATGACGGCAGGGCGTACCTCAACGCCATTGACAAGACATATTATGTGATCAAGTAGGATGCATATCAGGATATTACAAAACCGTTCCAGATGTCCACCGTGGAGTTTTTTACCCTCGTCAAAGAGCATCTCAACGAGGGCGGCGTGATGGTCATTAACATGAATATGCGCGGGCAGGAGGAGGGGAATATCAACCAGTATATTGCCGACACGGTCTCCGCTGTGTTTTCCGAGGTTTACACTGTGGATTGCTCCGGCAATACAAACCGGGAGCTCTTTGCCTCAGACAATCCGGAAATGATCGATATCATGAAAACCAATATCGAATTGGAGGAAGATGAGGCTCTCACAGACATGATGACGACCGTATATGACAACCTTGAAATTTACGAGGCCGGAGATTATCTGATGACCGACGACAAGGCGCCGGTTGAGCTGCTCGGCATGCAGGTGATCGATGACCTGATCGCGGACGAGGTCAGCTACTACAAAAATATTTACGCGGAGAGCGGATTGTCCGGATTGTTGGAGGAGTTTCAGTAAGATGAATAAACTGGCACTGAGTGACGAAATACTGATGCGTATCGAAAAACCCGCCCGCTACATCGGGAACGAGGTGAACATGGTGGTAAAAGATCCGGCGGACGTGGATATACGGGCTGCTTTCTGCTTTCCGGACGTGTATGAAATCGGAATGTCCCATCTGGGGATGCAGATTCTCTGCCATATGTTTAACTGCCGTGAGGATGTCTACTGTGAGCGTGTCTTTTCTCCGTGGCCGGATTTGCACCGGATCATGAAGGAGCAGGATATCCCGCTTTTCGCCCTTGAGACACAGGATCCGATCCGGGATTTTGACTGGCTTCTGATCACGATTCAATACGAAATGTGCTATCCGAACATCCTTCAGATTCTGGATCTGGGGAAAATTCCGTTGAAAAGCTGCGGACGGGGAGAGGACGATCCGATTGTCATCGGAGGCGGACCCTGCACCTACAATCCGGAGCCGATCGCGGATTTCTTTGACATTATCTATATCGGAGAGGGGGAGACCGTCTATGATGAGCTTCTCGACCTCTATAAGCGCCACAGAAAAGGCGGCAGCTACAGTCGGCAGGCGTTTCTGCGGGAAGCGTCCCACATCGAGGGACTCTATGTTCCTTCCCTGTACACCGTAAGTTATGGAGAGGACGGCACGATTGCTTCCTTCACGCCGGTTTACGCGGATGTTCCGAGCACAATAAAACGGCAGGTGGTGGAGGATATGTCCGATGTGGTTTATCCGGACAAGCCGTTGGTGCCGTTTATCAATATCACGCAGGACCGCGTAACACTGGAGATTCAGCGCGGCTGCATCCGGGGATGCCGCTTTTGTCAGGCCGGGATGGTTTATCGCCCGCTGCGGGAACGAAGTCTGGATTACCTGAAGGAAAAGGCGCATCGGATGCTGGATTCGACCGGATATGAGGAAATTTCACTCAGTTCCCTGAGCTCCAGTGACTATACCCATCTGGAGGAATTGTTAAACTTTTTGATTGAAGAGTTTAAGGACCGGCATGTCAACATCTCGCTTCCGTCGCTGCGGATTGATAATTTCTCGCTGGATATTATGAGTAAGGTGCAGGATGTGAAAAAGAGCAGCCTGACCTTTGCGCCGGAGGCCGGTTCCCAGAGACTGCGCGATGTGATCAACAAGGGACTCACGGAGGAGGATATATTACACGGAGCCGGTCTGGCCTTTGAGGGCGGCTGGCAGAAGGTAAAATTGTATTTTATGCTCGGACAGCCCACGGAGACCGAGGAGGATATGCGGGCAATCGGTGAGCTGGCGGAAAAAATCGCGAAACGGTATTACGAGGTCCCGAAGGAGAAACGGAACGGGAAATGTCAGATCAGTGTGAGTACCTCCTTTTTTGTGCCAAAGCCGTTCACTCCGTTCCAGTGGAGCCCCATCTGTACGAAGGAGGATTTTCTGAATCGGGCGCACATCGTCAACGAGACGATCAAGTCGCAGTTGAACCGGAAGAGCATCCGTTACCACTGGCATGAGGCGGATGTGACACTTATTGAGGGAATTCTGGCGCGTGGCGACCGGCGGCTTGGTGATGCGCTGATCCGGGTTTACGAAAAAGGCGGCATTTTTGCCGCGTGGTCGGATTTTTTCAACGATGCCATGTGGCAGGAAGCGTTCGATGAAACCGGTATAGATACGGCGTTTTATACCGTGAGAGAACACGATCAGGATGAGATTTTCCCGTGGGATTTTATCGATATCGGCGTGACGAAACTGTTTTTGTGGCGCGAATGGCAGAGGGCGCTGGCGGGAGAGGTGACGCCGAACTGCCGACAGCAATGTTCCGGCTGCGGCGCGATGAAGTACAAAGGAGGCGTATGTTATGAAGGTGCGCATTAAATTTCGTAAAAACGGTTCGATGCGTTTTGTCGGACATCTGGATATCATGCGGTATTTTCAGAAGGCGCTCCGCCGTGCCGGGATTGATGTGGCATATACGGAAGGCTTCAGCCCTCACCAGATCATGTCCTTTGCCGCGCCGCTGGGGGTCGGCCTGACCAGCGACGGGGAATATATGGATATTGAGGTGCGCTCTCCGATGTCCTCCGCGGCGTCCGTGGAAGCGTTAAACGGCACGATGGCGGATGGGATGGAGATTGCTTCCTTTGTAGCGCTGCGCGAGGGCTCCAAAAAGGCCATGACAGCGGTGGCGGCTGCCGATTATATCGTTTATTTTAAGAAAAGAGAGGATTTTGCACAGACGGATCTTCCGGGGATGATGCGGGCTTATTACACGGAGCGGGAGCAGATTGAAATCGTGAAACAGAGCAAAAAAAGTGAGAGAATCATCGATCTGAAACCGCTGATCTACCGGTTTGAGCCTTATGCGGATGAGGATGACAGACGGCTTTCGCCCGACAGGGTACTCTCCGTTTTTCCGGACAGACGGGGATTTTTCCTCCGGCTCTGCACCGGAAGCACGGATAATATCAAACCGGAACTCGTTCTGTCGGATTTTTATTCCTATTTCGGCAGGGAGTATGATCCGTTTAATTTACAGATTCACCGTCTGGAGATATATGAGAGGGTGGACGGCAGGTTTTCTCCTCTCGATGCGGCCGGAGATATCATTGAAAATGACCGGAACCGGGAGAACGGAGCGTGTGCATGACGGCAAAGGTAGTAATCACAAAAGCGGACATTTTTGAAAACAAGCTTCTTCTCTGCAGTCTTATCGAAAACGATAAGCTAACGGAAGTCCGGATTCTGGGGGCGGATTCGGATACGCCGCTCCCGGATTTGGGAAACATTTATGTCGGAAAGGTGCAGCGCGTGGTAAAGAACCTGAACGCTGCTTTTGTGGAGATCGCGCCGGGAATGCCGTGTTATCTTCCGTTGGAGCATGTAAAGGATCCGGTGTATGTAAAGCGCAATTCCGGAAAAAAACAGCTTGTGGAGGGGGATGAGCTTCTCGTTCAGGTGCAGCGTGAGGCGATGAAAACCAAGGCGCCCATGGTTTCGACAAACCTGAATCGGACCGGCCGGTATGTGGTGATCACAACAGAAAAAAAGCAGCTTGGGATTTCGTCCAAATTGCCCGCCGGGACACGTGCCCGTTGGAAAGAACTGCTCCGCGACACAAAACCGGAACGCTACGGCGTGATCATCCGGACCAACGCCGCGAATGCTGACGCGGGAGCCGTTCTGTGTGAGCTGCGTGAACTGACCTGGCAGATGGACGATATGGTATCCCATGCTCGGAACCGCACATGTTTTTCGTGTATGTACCGCTCAATGCCGGGATATCTTGCCTTTTTGCAGAATACATATTCTGCCGGGCTTGCGGAGATTGTGACAGACCAGCCGGAGATCTATCATGAGATTTTTGCATATTGCGCCGGACATGAGGAGCTGAACCGCGTTCCGCTCCGGCTGTATGAGGACTCATCCTATCCGCTTGCCAGTCTTTATAACCTGAACCGGCAGATGGAGCGCGCGCTGGCAAAAACAGTGTTTTTAAAGTCAGGCGCATCCATTGTAATCGAGCCGACGGAAGCCATGACCGTGATTGATGTCAACACGGCGAAGAGCGTTGCGGGAAAAGATCCGCAGAAGCATTTCAAACAGGTTAACCGGGAGGCAGCAAAAGAGATTGCCCGTCAGATTCGTCTGCGCAATCTTTCCGGCATCATTATTGTGGACTTTATTGATCTTGACCGGAGTGAAGATCAGGAGGAGCTTCTTTCCTGTATGAGAGAAGCGGTGCAGGCGGATCCCGTGCCGGTGACGGTTCATGACATTACCTGTCTGAATCTCGTGGAAATGACGCGAAAAAAGACAGGAAAATCTCTTGCGGAACAGGTTCGGAAATACCGCCAAAAACAGGGCGAAAACCTTGATTTTTAAGTTGACATTGATATTTCCGTATGGTAAGATAATGAAGATGCCGCACAGTGAGGTAGAAGACTGCGATCCTGCAGGGACAGGGTCACGGCACCGAAGCTGGCGAGTAATGATAATAGGAGGTGCCATATGTACGCAATTATAGCAACAGGTGGTAAGCAGTACAAAGTATCCGAAGGCGATATCATTACCATTGAAAAGCTTGGTGTGGAAGCTGGTGAGACCGTTACTTTCGATCAGGTTCTTGCAGTCAGCGACGAGACATTTACGGCGGGAACACCCACTGTAGAAGGCGCGACGGTAGAAGCGTCCGTAGTCGCAAACGGCCGTGCAAAGAAAGTAATCGTCTACAAGTACAAGAGAAAAACCGGTTACCATAAGAAAAACGGACACAGACAGTATTTCACAAAAGTCAAAATTGAAAAGATCAACGCTTAAGTATTATGGTAAGAGTGACATTCTTTCAAGATCAGAGCCAACAGCTGACAGGATTTGACTGTCTGGGACATGCGGAATATGCGGATGAAAATGATATCGTCTGCGCGGCGGTGTCCGCACTGGTCATCACCTGTATCAACTCGATCGAAGCTTTTACAGAGGACAGATTTACCTGTGAGAGCCGACAGGAGGACGGATGCATCCGTTTTTGGATGCAGGGTGACAGCGGATCGGCATCCCAGCTTTTGCTTCACTCACTGGCGCTGGGATTGGAAGAAATGGAAGGTAACTACGGAGAGTGTATTGATTTGATCTTTGAGGAGGTGTAGAACGTGATGAATATGAATCTTCAGTTCTTTGCTCATAAAAAGGGAATGGGTTCTTCCAAGAACGGACGTGATTCCCACTCTAAGAGACTTGGGGCGAAGAGAGCAGACGGACAGTTTGTCAAGGCCGGCAACATTTTATACAGACAGCGCGGCACAAAGATTCACCCGGGTACGAATGTAGGGCGCGGGAAAGACGATACCCTGTATTCTCTGGTGGACGGCGTTTTGAGATTCGAGAGAAAGGGAAGAGATAAGAAAATCGCTTCCGTTTATCCGGTTGCTGCCGATGAATAATTGATGTTTCGGGCCCGGCTTTGAAAAGCCGGGCTTGATTTTTCTTATTACAGACACACAGCGATTATACGGATTTATCACAGGACAGGGTGAAAGGGATATTTATGTTTGCGGATCGCGCAAAGATTATCATAAAATCAGGCAGAGGCGGAGATGGTCATGTCAGTTTTCGCCGTGAGAAATATGTTCCGGCAGGCGGTCCGGATGGCGGTGACGGCGGACGCGGCGGCAATGTCGTCTTTGAGGTGGACGAGGGGCTGAATACCCTGACGGACTACCGTCACAGGAGAAAGTTTGCCGCGGAAAATGGCTGCGACGGCCAGAAAAAGAAATGCTCCGGAAAAAACGGGGAGGATATCGTGTTGAAAGTACCGGCCGGTACTGTAGTGCGGGAAGCGGCCTCGGGAAAGGTGATCGCGGATATGTCCGGGGGCAATAACCGGCAGATCGTCTTAAACGGCGGAAGAGGAGGCAAGGGAAATTATCACTATGCCACCCCGATCATGCAGGCACCCAAATATGCGCAGCCCGGACAGCCGTCGGTCGAGCTGGAAGTTCTTCTGGAGCTGAAGGTTATTGCGGATGTCGGACTGGTCGGATTCCCGAATGTCGGGAAATCCACACTCCTGTCCAGAGTGACAAATGCCAGGCCGAAGATTGCCAATTACCATTTTACCACGCTGAATCCGAATCTCGGCGTTGTAGATCTTGCTGAGGGAAAGGGATTTGTCATCGCGGATATTCCGGGGCTGATTGAGGGGGCATCAGAGGGCGTCGGCCTCGGGCATGAGTTTCTCCGCCATATTGAGCGGACAAAAGTAATTCTCCATCTGGTGGACGCCGCTTCCACGGAAGGCCGCGACCCCATAGCGGATATTTACGCGATCAACCGGGAGCTTGACGCGTACAGTCCGGATCTCTCTAAAAAACCGCAGATCATTGCCGCGAATAAGATTGATGCCATATTTGATCAGGATGCAGACCCGGTGAACCGGATCCGTGCCGAGTTCGAGCCGAAGGGGATTCCGGTTTATCCGATCTCTGCGGTCACGGGGAAGGGGCTGAAGGAGCTTCTCTATGCGGTGTGGGATCTGCTTCAGACGCTGGACGACACGCCGATTGTCTTTGAACAGGAGTTTTTCCCTGAGACGGCGATGTTTTCAGACGAACCCTATACGGTTTCCTATGATCAGAAAGAAAAGGAATTTGTCGGGGAAGGGCCGAGGATCGAGCGTAAGCTGGGATATACCAATCTTGAGTCTGAAAAAGGGTTTCTGTTCTTCCAGCGGTTTATCCGTGATC
>JAJQBV010000134.1 GCA_021203115.1 Clostridiales bacterium
GCTGCGGGAATGTCCGGGGATTCACTTTACCGGCAGCATCGAGGCCAGAGAGATTCCCCACGGCGGGGCGGATGTGATTGTCTGCGATGCCTTTGCCGGGAACATTGTCCTGAAGCTGTATGAGGGCGTGGCGTCGACGCTCATCTCAAAGGTAAAGGAGGGGCTGATGTCGTCCCTTCGGTCCAAGATCGGCGGGCTTCTGATCAAGCCCGCGCTAAAGCAGACGTTAAAGGAGTTTGACGCTTCCCGGTACGGCGGGGCGCCGTTGCTGGGCTGCAAGGGGCTTGTGGTGAAGATGCACGGGAGCTCGACGGCCGTCGAGGTGAAAAACGCCATTCTCCAGTGCGTGCTGTTCAAGCAGCAGGGCATCAATGAGAAAATAATGGAGCATATCGGATAAAAGCGAACTTCGTTTATAGAGAAATACGACAGGAAAGGAGGGACAAATGGCATGGAATTCGAGAAGATTCAGACGATCATAGCAGGAGTGCTGGATGTGGAAGCGGATGATATCACAGAGGAGACGACGTTTGAAGAGCTTGATGCTGATTCTCTGGATTTGTTCCAGATTATCACCGAGCTGGAGGAAGAGTTCGGCATCGAGATTCCTGCGGAAGAGGCGGATCAGATCCGGACGGTCGGCGACGCGGTCCAGCAGATCCGGAACAGTTCTCTGTAAGGGAATGGATGATAGGTACGGTGAACACGGGGCTGCTGTACAGATACAGCAGCCCTGAATTATGAAGCAAAGAGGATAACACAGATGGAAAAAATGCGGGAATTTCAGGACCTCATCGGATATCATTTCCAAAATGAGGGGCTGCTGCGGCAGGCACTGACGCACAGCTCCTATGCCAATGAGCATCATATGAAAAAAACATACAACAATGAGCGCCTGGAGTTCCTCGGCGACGCGGTGCTGGAGATTGTCACCAGCGAGCATTTGTATCAGAGCCATCCGGACTGGGCGGAGGGTGAGCTGACCCGTGTCCGCGCGAGCATTGTCTGCGAGCAGACGCTGGCATTCTGCACCGGGGCGATCCGTCTGGGGGATTATCTTTTTATGGGGAAGGGTGAGGAGCACACCGGCGGCCGGAAACGCAAGTCGATTCTCTCGGACGCGTTCGAGGCAGTCATCGGCGCGGTTTATCTGGACGGCGGGTTTGCCGGGGCGAAGGCGTTTATCACCCGGTTTGTGCTGAAGGATCTGGAGCACATGCAGCTTTTTTACGACAGCAAGACGATTCTGCAGGAGATTCTGCAGAATGATGGGCTGGGCACGCGGGAATCTGGGCTTCTGGAGCAGCTGGGGCCGGATCACCACAAGACCTACCGGATCGAGGCGCGCGTCGGCGGGGAGCCGATGGGGTGCGGCGAGGGGCCGACGAAGAAGGCGGCGCAGCAGGAGGCGGCGTACCGGACGATCCTGCGGCTGAAAGGAGGATCCTATGTACCTGAAGTCCATTGAGATACAGGGGTTTAAATCCTTCGCGAACCGGATCGTTTTGGAGTTCCACAACGGGATCACCGGCATCGTGGGTCCGAACGGCAGCGGAAAGAGCAACGTGGCCGATGCGGTGCGGTGGGTGCTTGGCGAGCAGAAGGTAAAGCAGCTCCGCAGCTCCAGCATGCAGGATGTGATTTTTGCCGGGACGGAGAACCGCAAGCCGGTGAGCTTTGCCTATGTGGCGATCACGCTGGACAATTCCGACCATTACCTGCCGCTTGATTATTCAGAGGTGACGGTCGCGCGGCGGGTTTACCGTTCGGGGGAGAGCGAGTACCTCTTAAACGGGACAGCCTGCCGGTTAAAAGATATCAATGAGATGTTCTATGACACGGGCATCGGCAAGGAGGGCTACTCCATCATCGGCCAGGGGCAGATCGACCGGATCTTAAGCGGCAAGCCGGAGGAACGGCGGGAGCTCTTTGACGAGGCGGCAGGCATTGTGAAGTTTAAGCGCCGCAAGCAGATGACCGTGAAAAAACTGGAGACCGAGCGGCAGAATATGGTGCGCATCACGGATATTCTGACGGAGCTGGAGCGGCAGGTCGGCCCGCTGGAGCGCCAGTCGGAGCATGCGCGCATTTATTTAAAGAAAAAGGACGAGCTGAAGGTCTGCGAGGTGAATCTTTTCCTCTCCGAGATGGACCGCGTGGAACGGGAGGAGGCGTCCGTCCGGGAGAAGTATGAGATTGCGGACGGGCAGCAGACGGCCGCCTCGGCGGAGTTTGAGCAGACACGGCTCCGGTATGAGGAGCTGGACGCAAAGATACAGGAGAACGACGCGCGGATTGCGCTTCTGACCGGACAGATCAGCGAGACTGATGTGGAGAGGGAGAAGCTGGAGGGCCGGATCAATGTCCTGCGGGAGCAGATCCGGACGATCGAGCAGAGCGAGTCGCATGTCCGGGAGCGGCTGGACGCGCTGGAGGAGGAGATCAACCGCCGCCAGCAGACCGGACAGCGCTACAGCGATGAGAAGGCCGAGACAGACCGTCAGATCGCGGAGGTGGAGGCTCAAAAGCGGGAGCTGGAGGCCGGACTGGAGCAGCTTCAGGAGAAGGCGGCGCAGACCGGTGAAAAAATCGAGGCAGGACAGCAGGAGATTCTCGCCCTGTTGGACGCGAGGGCTTCCATCGAGGGCGGGCAGCAGCGTTTTAACACGATCATCGAGCAGGCGGATATCCGCAGGGCGCAGTTAAACAGCCAGCTTCTGGCGCAGCAGAGCACCGGCACGGATGTCGCGGGGCAGCTTGCGGGCCGGGAGGATGCCTTAAATCAGTTAAATGAAAAAATCCTCGACATGGAGAAACAGAAGATCGGGGTGGATCAGAAGCGTCGGAAGTGGCGGCAGCAGGCGGAGGAGTTGGAGAAGGAGTTCGACAGCCTCCGGCAGCAGGCGATGCGGGAGACCTCCCGTCTGGAGACCCTGAAAAACATCGCGGAGCGCTACGACGGATACGGGAACAGCATCCGCCGGGTCATGGAGCGAAAGGCGGATACGCCGGGCATCCACGGCGTGGTGGCCGACCTGATCCGTGTGGACAAGCGGTATGAGACCGCGATCGAGACTGCTTTAGGCGGCAGTATCCAGAATATTGTGACAGACAACGAGGATACGGCGAAGCGGATGATCGCGTGGTTAAAAGAGAAACGATACGGGCGGGCGACCTTCCTCCCGCTGACCAGTGTGTCGGCGCCGGAGTCGGTTCCGGCCAGAAAAGCCCTCCATGAGCAGGGCGCCATTGGCATGGCGGATACGCTGGTGAAAACGGAGGAGCGCTACCGGCAGGTGGCGGGCTATCTGCTTGGAAGGGTGCTGGTGGCGGACACGATCGATCACGCCATCGCGATTGAGCGGAAATACCACTATTCCCTCCGCATTGTGACGCTGGAGGGCGAGTCGCTCATGCCGGGCGGCTCCATGACCGGCGGCGCGTTTAAAAACAGCAGCAACCTCCTGGGGCGCAGCCGTGAGATTGCGGCGCTGGAGCGTCAGATCCGGGAGCATACGGAGCAGTCGGAGAAGGCGCAGGAGCGTCTGGAGGATGTCCGGACGGCGGATGCGCTGCTGAAGGATGATTTTGACGAGCTGGTGACGACGCTGCAGGATTTCTACATCCGGCAGAACACGCTGCAGGTGGAGGTGGAGCATCTCAGGGAAGAGCAGGCGCAGCAGGAAGCATTCTACGAGAATATCCGCGGCGAGCTTCAGAAGCTGGACGATGAGAAGAGTGAAGCGGAGCTGGATAAGCAGCAGGTTCTTCTTCAGGTGGAGCATTCCCGCAAGTGCGAAGCGGACATTACCGCTCAGAACGAGGCGCTGGCGGGAGAGCTGGAAGCGTTGAACAAGGAGGCGGAGGCGAAGCAGGCGGAGATTTCCGCCGCAACGGTTGCCATTGCACAGCTCGCCCAGAAATCCGATTTTTCCAGAGAAAACATTCAGCGTGTGGCGGAGGAGATACTGGGTCTTCACCAGACGCAGCAGGAGGTTCTCCTGAATGCCTCCAACAGCGGGCAGGAGATCGGGAAACGGCAGCAGGAGATTGAGGAGCTGACCGAAAGCTGCGGGGAGACCGCGAAGCGGCGGAAGACGCTGTGCGCGGATCTGGAACAGTGCTCATCCGGGAAGGAAGAGATGGTGCGGGAGCACAAGGGATTTTTCGAGAAGCGGGAGGCGCTCTCGCAGGAGCTGTCTCAACTGGATAAGGAGCTTTTCCGCCTGAACGACCAGCGGGAGAAGCTGGAGCACACCAGAGAATCCCAGACCGAATATATGTGGCAGGAGTATGAGCTGACGCGCCACGAGGCGATGAAGCTGCGCTCCGACGACCTTCCGGGCGCGGCCGAGCTGAAAAAACAGATTTCCGCGGTGAAGGAGGAGATCCGGAAGCTCGGCAATGTCAATGTCAATGCGATCGAGGAATACCGTTCCGTCTCGGAGCGCTATACCTTCCTCAAGGGGCAGTACGAGGATCTGCAGCAGGCGGAGAAGACGCTGGAGGGCATCATCGCGGAGCTGGATGAGGGAATGAAAAAACAGTTCGCGGAGAAGTTCGCGGATATCCAGAGAGAGTTTGACCGGACGTTTAAGGAGCTTTTCGGCGGGGGAAAGGGAACGCTGGAGCTGGCGATGGCCGAGGATCAGGATATTCTGGACTGCGGCATCCGCATCATCGCCCAACCGCCGGGCAAGAAGCTGCAGAACATGATGCAGCTCTCCGGCGGGGAGAAGGCGCTGACGGCGATCGCCCTGCTTTTCGCGATACAGAATCTGAAACCGTCGCCGTTCTGTCTGCTGGACGAGATCGAGGCGGCGCTGGACGACCCGAATGTGGAGCGGTACGCCCGGTATCTGCACAAGCTGACGCAGCACACGCAGTTTATCATCATCACGCACCGGCGCGGGACGATGATCGCCGCGGACCGGCTGTACGGAATCACGATGCAGGAGAAAGGCGTGTCGGCGCTGGTGTCGGTGAACCTGATCGAGAGCGAGCTGGATGCCTGAGTTGAAAGGAGGATGTGATGAGCGAAGAGAAAAAGGGATTCTTCCGGCGGCTGGTCAACGGCCTGACGAAGACGAGAAATAATATTGTCTCCGGGATCGACTCGGTGTTTAAGGGATTTTCCCATATCGACGAGGATTTTTATGAGGAGATCGAGGAGATCCTCGTGATGGGCGATCTCGGCGTCCGCGCGACGGAGGAGATCATAGAGAACCTGAAGGAAAAGGTGAAGGAGCAGCACATTAAGGAGCCGGAGGCGTGCAAGGAGCTGCTGATCGAGAGCATCAAGGAGCAGATGCAGATCGGGGAGGCAGCGTACCGCTTTGAGAGCGAGAAATCCGTGGTGCTGGTGATCGGCGTGAACGGCGTCGGCAAGACGACGACGATCGGCAAGCTGGCCTCGAAGCTGAAGGCACAGGGGCGGAAGGTGATTCTCGGTGCGGCGGACACGTTCCGCGCGGCGGCCGGGGAGCAGCTTACGGAGTGGGCGCACCGGGCCGGTGTGGAGATCGTCGGCGGGCAGGAGGGGTCTGACCCCGCGGCGGTAGTCTATGACGCGGTTCAGGCGGCGAAGGCGCGAAACGCGGATGTTCTCCTGATCGATACGGCCGGACGCCTTCATAATAAGAAGAATCTGATGGAGGAGTTAAAAAAGATCAACCGCATTCTGGAGCGGGAATATCCGGACGCGTTCCGCGAGACGCTGGTGGTTCTGGACGCGACGACCGGACAGAATGCTTTAAATCAGGCGAAGCAGTTCTCGGAGGCGGCCCAGATCACCGGCATTGTGCTGCCCAAGATGGACGGGACGGCCAGGGGCGGCATCGCGGAGGCGATCCGGTCGGAACCGCGGAGGCCGGTAAATTACATCGGGGTCGGGGAGACCATCGAGGATTTGCAGAAGTTTGACGCGGATGAGTTTGTGGACGCGCTGTTCCATACAAATGAGTGAGGAGGATTCGGATATGAGCGAGATGCTGACGCTTGACCGCTTCGAGGAGGCGAGCGAGATTGTGAAGGAGGTCACACAGGAGACGAAGCTGATCTACAGTGAGTTCCTGAGTGAGCAGACGGGCAACAAGGTTTATTTAAAACCGGAGAATATGCAGTTTACCGGCGCATACAAGGTGCGGGGCGCGTATTACAAGATCAGCACCCTCTCGGCTGAGGAACGCGGCCGCGGGCTGATCACGGCGTCGGCGGGAAACCATGCGCAGGGCGTGGCCTACGCGGCGCAGAAGTTCGGCGCGAAGGCGGTCATTGTCATGCCGACCACGACGCCGCTCATCAAGGTAAACCGCACAAAGGGATACGGCGCGGAAGTTGTGCTCTACGGGGATGTCTACGATGAGGCGTGCGCGAAGGCGTTGGAGATGGCTCAGGAGTACGGCTACACCTTCATCCATCCGTTTGACGACCTCGCGGTGGCGACGGGGCAGGGAACCATCGCCATGGAGATTTTCAAGGATCTCCCGCTGGTGGAATATATTCTGGTGCCCATCGGCGGCGGCGGGCTGGCGACGGGCGTTTCCACGCTGGCCAAGATGCTGAACCCGAAGATTAAGGTCATCGGGGTGGAGCCCGCGAAGGCAAACTGCATGCAGGAGTCCATCCGGGCCGGGAAGGTGGTCACGTTGCCGAGTGTCAGCACGATCGCCGACGGCACGGCGGTGAAGACGCCGGGCGAAACGATTTTCCCCTATGTCAGCAAGAATCTGGACGACATCATCACGGTGGACGATGACGACCTCATTGTCGCCTTCCTCGATATGGTGGAGAATCACAAGATGATCGTGGAGAATTCCGGGCTTCTGACGGTTGCGGCGCTCAAACAGCTTGATGTGAAGGACAAGCGCGTGGCGGCCATTTTAAGCGGCGGGAACATGGATGTCATCACGATGTCCTCTGTCGTGCAGCGCGGACTGATTTTCCGCGACCGCATTTTCACGGTCTCCGTCCTGCTTCCGGACAAACCGGGCGAGCTGCACCGGGTATCCGGCATCGTCGCCGACAATCAGGGCAATGTTATCAAGCTGGAGCACAACCAGTTTGTCTCCTCCAACCGGAACGCGGCGGTGGAGCTGCGGATCACGATGGAGGCATTCGGCACAGAGCACAAGAATCAGATTCTTCAGGCGCTGGAGCGGGAGGGATACCGTGTGAAGCTGGTGCAGACCGCGCTGTAGGTTTTGGTTGACAAACTTTTTGAACACGGTATAATGAATTTATGTATATACGCAGGTGAACAAGGGCGTTCTGTTCGATGACAGAGCGCCCTTTTTTACACAAAAGACGGAGATGCGATATCATAGGAAGGAGATTGGAGTATGGAGTTTTATGACATGGATCTGTTCCGGAACACAGACAAGGTCAACCGGTTGCTGGCGCGGTACGGCGTGAAGTTCGGCATTTATAAAAATAATGTCTTCCACGAGCAGTTGTTTCCCTTTGACGCGATTCCGCGGGTGATCGGGGCGGATGAGTTTGACTATCTGGAGCGGGGATTAAAGCAGCGTGTGCGTGCGCTGAACCTTTTCCTCAAGGATATTTACGGGGAGAAAAAGATCGTAAAGGACGGGGTGGTTCCGGAGGATTTCATTTTTGCCTCCAGCGGCTACATGGCGGAGTGTGAGGGCGTCTGTCCGGTGAAGGATGTCTCGTCCCATATCTCCGGCATCGACCTGGTTCAGGGCAAGGACAGGGAATGGTATATTCTGGAGGATAATCTGCGCGTGCCGTCCGGGGCGTCGTACCCGATGATCGCGCGGCAGCTCTGCAGGATGCGCTCTCCGCGGACGTTCCGCGAGACGCAGATCGAGGACAACCGCACCTATG
>JAJQBV010000205.1 GCA_021203115.1 Clostridiales bacterium
GCTGCGAACCGTGCCGGACTCCACCACACCGCTGTCGGAGGCGATCAGATCCGTCGCCGCATCCTCCTGCGTTTCTCCCGTGTCGGAGCTCCCCGCCAGACGCTCCTGCACCACCAGATAGAGACGGGTGCCGCGGATGCTTGCGGAGACCCAGATGATATCCTCAAACTCTGCACGGAGCATATTTTCCAGCGCCTCGCAGTCGATGCCCGACTTTGCGGAGGCATATCCGGCTCCGTTTTGATCCAGAAACTCCAGAATCGTCTGGGTGGAATACGAAGAATTCCCCTCCACCTCCACCTTCCAGATAAAGAGAGACAGGAAACAGAGCAGAAAACCTGCGAGACACAGACCCGCCAAAAAAAAACACATGGTTTCGATATTTTCGAACAAGAAAGGGAAGTCCGACCCGCCGCTCTACCCCGATCTGCGTGCCGGTTTTTTCAAGCGCAGGCTCAATCATGCCGAATGCCTTCCGGCTGATGCAGAAGCGATAGCCGTCCTCCGTCGGGAGCAGCCCCCAGAGGACAATGTTCATCCGGCTGCAGAGATTTAAGAAACGCTCCGGGGAGTAACCGCGGATCCTCACATGGAGATATCCATGAAAAAATTTGATAAATCGCAACACGGGCGTCCCCTCACATACCATACTCGATTTTATCGATTCTGCCGGATATTTTCATATCGTCATTGGTATAGTAGTCGATATTCAGCGCATTTCCCCAGATCTCCAACTGGCCGTGCTTTAAGGAAAGACGGATCCGGCTCGTCTCATAGACGAGAATTCCCCGGTAATTTTCCACGGTGAGATCGCCGCGGCCGGTGACCGTCACGATAGGCTCACCCAGAATCAGATCCCTCGGCAGATGAAACTGATCCGCCATGCGGCCGGCAATTTTCCCGGTTTTCATACGATTCTTTGAACTGCTCATATTTGAGTATATGTCAGAAACCGCCATGACAGAACAGAGGGAATCCGGCGCCGTTATTTGTGGTAGGGTTCGTGATTGATGATCCGATATGCGCGGCAGACCTGTTCCATGAGAATCACACGCATCAGTTGATGTGGAAAGGTCATATCGGAGAAACTGAGTTTAAAATCCGCGCGGGACAGGACGGCGTCGGACAGGCCGAGAGAGTCGCCGATGACAAAACCGATGTCGCTGGCGCCGTGCAGGCCGAGGGCGGCGATCTTCTCCGCAAAAGCGACGGAATCCATGCGTTTTCCGTCGATGGCAAGGGCGATGAGGTATGTGTTATCGCGGATCTGCGACAGCAGCCGCGCGCCCTCCCGCTCCTTGATCTGCGCAGTCAATGCCTCCCCCGCGTTGTCGGGCGTCCGCTCATCCGCCACCTCGACAATCTGCAGCTTACAGTAGCGCGACAGGCGCTTGGCATACTCCGCAATGGCCTCCCGGTAAAAGCTCTCTTTGATTTTTCCGACGGTATAGATCGTAATATTCATTATCGGATCGCTGTGACCTCGTAGTCGGCATCCTCCACCGCTTTCTTCAGAACATCGTCGGCCACATCGGCGGACAGCGTCACGACTGCCGTGCCCTTCTCATGGCTGGCCTCCGCGGACACAACGCCCTCCAGCGCTTCCAGAGCGGTTTTCACATGCTTCTCACAGTGACCGCACATCATTCCTTTGATCTCGATTGTTTTTTTCATTGTTTTGCTCTCCTCTTCTTTTTTGATTTTGTCTCTATCGGAATCACTCTGTCCGCTCATCAGATCGTCGAACAGGCTGTCTGATACCGCATGTTTCTTCGGTTTATCCCGATGCGTGCTGTGCACCTTCACAAAATTCAGCCGCAGCGCGTTTGTGACCACGCAGAAGCTCGACAGGCTCATGGCCGCGGCTCCGAACATCGGGTTCAGCTTCCACCCCAGAAGCGCATAGTACGCTCCCGCGGCGAGCGGGATCCCGATGATATTGTAGAAAAATGCCCAGAACAGATTCTCGTGGATGTTGCGCAGCACACGACGGCTCAAACGGATCGCCGCGGGCACATCATCCAACCGGCTTTTTACCAGCACCACATCCGCGGCGTCCAGCGCCACATCCGTCCCCGCGCCGATCGCGATGCCGATGTCCGCCCGCGTGAGTGCCGGGGCGTCGTTAATCCCGTCGCCGACCATAGCGACTTTGCCCTTCTCACCGAGCTTCCGGATCACGCTCTCCTTGTCCCCCGGAAGGACATCCGCGATGACATGATCCACGCCCGCCTGCGCGCCGATCGCCTTCGCCGTGCGGAGATTGTCGCCGGTCAGCATGACCACCTTCAGACCCATCCCCTTCAACTGGCGGATCGCCCCGGGCGCCTCCGGCTTGATCACATCCGCCACCGCTATGATACCACAAACCTCCTGATTCTTCACGAAAAACAGCGGTGTCTTTCCACTCTCGGCAAGCAGGACCGCCTGCTCTTCCATCTTTTTGGGAACCCCCGCCACGGTGCGGATATATTTCAGACTGCCCGCATAGAGGGTATCGCCGTCCTGCGTGCCGGTAAGGCCGTTTCCGACCACCGCCTGAAAATTTTCCACCGGCGGCACGGACAGCTCCTGCTCCGCGGCATAGTCGAGGATGGCGCGGGACAGAGGATGCTCGCTCTTTTGCTCCAGCGCCGCGGCGAGCCGGAGAAGCTCCGTCTCCTCCCCTTTTTCTGCCGGAATCATATCCGTCACCCTCGGCTGTCCCGTCGTGATCGTTCCGGTCTTATCCATCACCACAATATCGACCTTCCCGGTCTCCTCCAGCGACACAGCCGTCTTAAACAGCACGCCGTTTTTCGCGCCGAGGCCGTTGCCCACCATAATCGCCACCGGCGTCGCAAGTCCGAGGGCGCAGGGGCAACTGATTACCAGAACGGAGATCGCCCGCGAGAGGCAGAATCCAAAGGTCTGCCCCACCATGAGCCAGATGATGAAGGTCACAGCCGCAATGATCAATACCGTCGGGACAAACACGCCGGACACCCGGTCCGCCACCTTCGCGATGGGCGCCTTGGTCGCCGCCGCATCACTGACCATCTGTATGATCTGCGAGAGCGTCGTGTCCTCCCCGACGCGCGTCGCCTCACATTTCAGATAGCCGGACTGGTTGATCGTGGCCGCCGATACGCTGCTCCCCGCCTCCTTATCCACGGGAATGCTCTCACCGGTCAGCGCCGCCTCATCCACCGCGCTGGTTCCCTCCAGCACCACGCCATCAACCGGAATGCTCTCGCCCGGACGCACCGCAAAAATATCGCCAATCCGCACCTGCTCCACCGGAACCGTCTCCTCCGCGCCGTTGCGAATGACCGTGGCGGTCTTCGGAGCCAGCCGCATCAACCCCTTTAAGGCATCGGTCGTCCGCCCCTTTGAATAAGCCTCCAGCGTCTTTCCGACTGTAATCAGCGTCAGGATCATCGCCGCGGACTCAAAGTAAAACTCGTCCATATAAGTCATGACCGCGTCCATGTCCATACGAAGCTGCGCGCCGGTCATGGCAAAGAGTGCATAGGTGCTGTACGCAAAGGAGGCCGCCGACCCCATCGCCACCAGCGTATCCATATTCGAGGACCGGTGAAACAGACTCGTAAATCCGCTGATAAAAAACTTCTGGTTGATGACCATAATCAGAATGGCCAGCAGCATCTCATACAGGCCCATGGCGACATGATTCTCCGACAGAGCAGCCGGAAGCGGCCAGTTCCACATCATATGACCCATGGAGACATACATCAGCGGAAGGAGAATAATCACAGAGGCGACCAGACGCCGGACCAGCTTCGGCGTCTCATGGTCCGCCAGAGCTTCCTCGTCCGGACCGGCTTTTGCACCGGCCGCAGCCCCCTTTACAGAGGCGCCGTATCCTGCCGCCTTCACGGCGGCGATCACCTCATCATCGGATGCGCTTCCCTCCACGCTCATGGAATTGGTCAGAAGGCTTACCGCCACACTGTCGACACCGGGCACCTTCTGCACCGCCTTCTCCACATGGGCGCTGCAGGCGGCGCAGCTCATACCGGTTACATTGTATTGATTCATAGATACTGCTCCTTATTTTTTACGATTCTCAATCCTTATACATGTTTTGTCACATATTATTTCATCAGCCGCTGTATCGTCCGCACCAGCTCGTCGATGATCTCATCGTTGCCGGAGCGCACATTCTCCACCACACAGGTACGGATATGGTTCCCCAAAAGCTCCTTGTTAAAACTGTTCAGCGCGGAATTAATCGCGGAAACCTGAATCAGGATGTCCACGCAGTAGGCATCCCGCTCCACCATCCCCTTCACACCGCGGACCTGACCCTCGATGCGATTCAGACGGTTCATCAGGCTTTTATATTCCTGTTCGGTCCGCTCCTTTTTCTTACACGAAGTACAGCAGCTGCAGAAATCCCTTTCCGCCGCACCTCCTGCATTTTCATTTCCTTCTCTCTGTCTGCTCTCCTCGCTCATAAAGTCCTTCCCTCCCGTCATATATCATACCCTTTTGTCACTCGAATCATAATATCACTTCTGCAACTATATGCAGTATATACCCCGTCAGGGTATATTGCAAGCAAAAAAATATTCGGAAAGCAAATCCCGCTGTTTAAAACAGGGGATCTGCAATCCGGTCTTTGATCTCATCCAGAATACATCCCGCCGCCTCCTGCTTGCTCATGAGCGGCAGTTCCTTTTCCGCATCCGGCGTGATGATCGTGATCACATTGGTATCCGTCCCGAAACCGGCTCCTGCCACCTTCAGGTTGTTTGCGACGATCATGTCGAGATGCTTCTTTCTGATTTTTTCGCGGGAATTCTCCAGCATATTTTGTGTCTCCATGGAAAACCCACAGAGGAACTGACCCTCGCGCTTACTCCCGCCGAGGGTTTTTAAAATGTCCTTCGTGCGGGCGAGCGGAATCGCCAGATCCCCATCCGCCTTTTTGATCTTTTCGTCGCTGGCAGCAGCCGGCCTGTAATCCGCCACCGCCGCCGTCATGATGATGATATCCGCGTCCTGCCGCTCTCTCACCACGGCCTCGTACATATCCTGCGCGGACACCACCGGGCATACCCTGACAAACATCGGCGGTTCGATGGCGCAGGGGCCGGAAATCAGCGTCACATCCGCACCGCGGAGCATGGCGTCCCGGGCGATGGCATATCCCATCTTTCCGGTGGAGTGGTTCGTGATATAGCGGACCGGATCGATCGCCTCCTGCGTCGGCCCGGCCGTGACCAGGGCTTTCTTCCCGGCCAGATCCTTCTCCTTTGCCACAGTACAAAGAATGTATTGGAGCAGAACCTCCGGCTCCGGCATCTTCCCCCTGCCGACATCGCGGCAGGCGAGCATCCCGGTCGCCGGTTCAATGATTTCCTTTCCGTAGGAGCGCAGCTTGTCCAGATTATCCTGCAGAATTGGGTTGTCATACATGTTAGTGTTCATCGCCGGAGCGATCAGCATGGGAGCCTTGCAGGCCATCGCCGTCGTCGTCAGCATATCATCCGCGATCCCGTTTGCCAGCTTGCCGATCACATCGGCGGAGGCCGGGGCAATCATCATCAGATCCGCCTGTGCCGCCAGATTCACATGCGCCACATGGAACTGGAAATTGCGGTCAAAAGTGTCCACCAGACACTTGTGATTCGTCAGCGTCTCAAACCCGGTGGGATGGATGAAATTCTTCGCGTTCTCTGTCATGATCACATGAACATCCGCATGCTGTTTTACCAGCATGCTCGCCAGATTCGCGATTTTATAAGCGGCAATGCTGCCGGTCACACCCAGAACGATTGTTTTTCCTGATAACATGATTTTCCTCTTATTCTGCATTCTTTTCAGGTAACGACAAAACCTGATTTCCTACTTCGTCTCTCCCATGCCGATGTCAAACAGCTGTCCCTGCTTCTCATATCTCGTCACACGGTCAATCCGGTTCACCTCGTCCACAAATACCACCGAGGGCTTGTGCTTTGCCGCTTCCTCCGGAGACATATCCGCATAGGACATGATAATAATCTTATCCTTCACGCTGCAGCACCGCGCGGCCGCACCGTTCAGGCAGACCATGCCGCTTCCGCGCTCACCGGCAATGGTGTAGGTCTCAAAACGGCTGCCGTTGTTGACATCCACGATCTGAACCTTTTCGTATTCCAGAATCCCGGCAGCCTCCATCAGGGCGGCATCGATGGTAATGCTGCCCACATAGTCCAGAGCAGCCTGCGTCACCGTGGCGCGGTGAATCTTTCCCTTTAACATGGTTATGGTCATATCTTCCTCCCAAACACTACTCCACAATGAAGTTGTCAATCAGTCTTGTCTTTCCGATATACACGGCAATGGCGACTAGAAGGGGCGCTTTGACCTCTGTGACCTGCTGCATGGTCCGGCCGTCAACCGCCTTCACGTAATCAATCCATGCCAGCGGCTCCGTCTCGATACTGGCCTTCATGGCTTCTGTCAATTGTACCGCATCCGTCACGCCCTCATCAACCATTTTTTTGCCCAGCGCGATGGTTTTGCTCAAAATCAGCGCAGCCTGCCGCTCCTCGGCGGAGAGATAGGTGTTGCGGGAGCTCTTTGCCAGCCCGTCCGTCTCGCGGACAATCGGGCAGCCGATGATCTCCGGATCCATATTCAGATCCTCAACCATATGCTTCACGACCGCAAGCTGCTGAGCGTCCTTCTGCCCGAAATAAGCCCGGTCCGGGCGGACGATATTGAACAGCTTCGTCAGCACGGTACACACCCCGCGGAAATGCGTCGGACGGCTCAGCCCGCACAGCTCCTCCGTCAGCACCGTCATGTCCACATAGGAGGAAAACCCGTCCTTGTACATCTCCTCCGGCTCCGGATGAAAAATCAGATCCGCACCGAGGCTCTCACAGTACGCGCTGTCCTTCTCAAGATCCCGCGGATAGCTGGCCAGATCCTCGCTCGGCCCGAACTGCATCGGATTCACAAAAATACTCACCACCACGCGGTCATTCTCCCGCGCCCGCTCAATCAGACTCCCGTGGCCCTCATGGAGAAACCCCATCGTCGGCACAAAGCCGATCGAAAGGCCCTCCTTCTTCCACGCTCCTACAATTTTCTTAACTTCACTTATCTTTGTCACAACCTGCATAGCTTCAATACTCCTACTTTCTTCAATTTGTTATTTTACGCATAAACATATCTAACGAAAACCTTCGTTGATTGCGAAACTCAGCCATAAATTCTAATACAGTTTCTCGATGATCTCATCCGCAATCTTATACGTGTGCTCCGCCGCCGGGAACGTCCCCTCTTTCACTTCCTTCTTATAATCCTCAAACGCCTTTGTCATCACCTCTCCGACATTCGCGAAGTGCTTCACAAACTTCGGCACATAGTCATCGAACATTCCCAGCATATCCTGATACACCAGCACCTGTCCGTCGCAATCCGCCCCCGCGCCGATGCCGATGGTCGGAATCGGCGCGGACTTCGTGATGATCGAGGCCAGCTTTGCGGGAATCCCCTCCAGCACAACCATGGAAGCGCCCGCCGCCTCAACCTTCTTCGCGTCCTCGATCAGCTGCCGGGCCGCCTCCTCGCTCTTGCCCTGAACCTTAAATCCGCCGAACGCGTTGATCGACTGCGGCGTCAGGCCGATGTGTGCACAGACCGGAATGTCCGCCCGGACGATTGCCTCGATGCGGTCGCAGACCTTCGCGCCGCCCTCCAGCTTCACCACGCTGGCGTGACCCTCTTTGATCAGGCGTCCCGCGTTCACCACCGCATCATAGACGGACGGCTGATAGGACATAACCGGCATATCCGCTATGACCAGCGCATTTTTCGCGCCTCT